>RFUD01000328.1 GCA_009923125.1 Planctomycetia bacterium | reverse complement strand
GGCGGGCCGAGATGCTCACGACGAGCTTCGGCCCGGCGGCGTCAACGGGCTGCGACGGGAGCGGCCCGCGGGACCGCAGCACGATCTCGCGAACGATCCGTTCGACACCCGAGCGGTCGAGGCCCGCGGGCAGTCCGGGGAACGAGGCGCTGGAGGGGGAGGCGGCGATGATCATGGCACGGCTCACGCGGGGCGGTTGCGGCGGGGGTAAGCCGACGGCGGCGCGGCGTCGGCATCGGGCACCTGGGTGATGACGAGCTCGGCGCCGGCCTTCGCGATCGCGTCGCGCCAGGCGGTGCAGAGCCCGTCGTCGGAGACGAAGACGTTGATCGAGGAGAGCCCGGACACGAGCGTGAGGCTCTTGCGGCCGAACTTCGAACTGTCGGCGACGACGATCACCCGGCCCGCCGCTTTGAGCATCGCCTGCTCCGTCTCGGCCAGCAGCAGGTGGGCGTTGAACAGGCCCTCTTCCGAGATGCCGGCGGCCGAGAGCACGGTCGTCGTCACGTGAAGCCGGCCGAGGAGCTCGTTGGCGTAGGGGCCGAGGCAGACGCCGGTGCGTGGCGACACGTAGCCGCCGAGGAGGACGAGGTCGGTGCGGGCCTCCGACGCGAACAGATTCGCGACGGGTAGGCTGTTGGTCACGACCTGCAGCGAACGGCCGACGAGCAGCCGGGCCACTTCATAGGTCGTGGTGCCGCCGTCGAGGAGCACCGTCTCGCCGTCGCCGATGATCTCGGCCGCCTTGGCCGCGATCGCCCGCTTGGCCGCCCAATTCGCCGGCTGCCGCTCGTCGAACTCGGCGAGCCGCGGCATGCCGCCGGAGTAGAGCACGCCGCCGTGAGTCCGCTTCGCCGAGCCCTGTTCCTCGAGGGCGTCGAGATCGCGCCGCACGGTGGATTCGGAGACGCCGAGTTCCCGGACGAGTTCCTCAAGGGCGGCAAACCCGCGGATGCGGATCAGGTCGAGGAGCCGGCTGCGTCGCTCTTGGTTCTGCACGTTTATGCTCAGAAGGCAATTGAATAATGGCAGAAAATAGCGAGATTTCAAGCCGCGAAAGATTGCTAACGATCTCCAAACAGTGACTGAGTGGGCTTAAATATCTCCTGTTCCTTGCAACTGGTTGAAAATATTCGGCTTCTGTCGATTGCGGTGCTTCTTCTGGCGTCTGTTTCTTGGGCGATTTCCGTTGGTTGCAGATCATTGGTGGTAGAAATGGTTCGTGAAAATGCTCAGGTTCTTTCTGCCCTGTGCCTGCTTTCCGGACGCTTCGGTGGCGGGTTCCTGCGTGGAATTGCTCGGTCCGCTTCAGCAGGTCGATGCCAGCCTATGGCCCGTCGCGGCGGGGAATGCCATCTCGCCGGCAGGCGAGCCGCGACTGACGGCCGCTGGCCTCGGGGCTGAACTCCGGAGCCGGCCGGGCCGCGAGGCGTGGGCGTGGATCGCCCGCTCGGACGTGGTGGGGCAACCCCGGGCCGAGTCGGCTGGAGCGGTGATTCTCGTCCGCGCGGCCGGCCCGGCAGGCCAACGCTGGTCGATCGGCGCGCTCGCCGTGCATCCGATGTATCGGCGGCGGGGGGTGGGAACGATGCTGCTGACGGCCGCGATGCGATTCGCAGGGGCCCACGGGGCCGTCGGACTGCACGCCGAGACGCTCGCAGGCTGGCCGGCGGCGGCATTCTGGCAGGCCGCGCGGTTGGCGGCCGAGACGGGGCTGACTAAGATTCCAGGGTCAGGAGAGAGTCGAAAGACCGCCGAAGGCCGAACGCTCAGGCAAAAGTACTGACAGACGACCATACCACTGTTGGAGAGTGACGGGTTTCCAGGCGAGATCCGTCCACCGAAGGGGCAACCCGCGGGCAGAAGCACGCGGCGAATCTCTCAGGTCCAAGGACAACAGGGTTCCACCGGTGCCGGCTCGCGCGGCGCCCTCACTCGGGAGCCCTCCTCGTGTCCGAACTCGCCCTCGATCCGACGTCGTCCGCCGGCCGTCCCGTCCCCGACGTGCCGCTCGAATGCCTCGAAGGCCACGCCGAGTTCATCGGCCGGCACATCGGCGTCGATGCGGCCGACGAGCGGCACATGCTCGACTGCGTAGGGGCCGCGTCTCGCGCGGCGCTCGTGGCGGAGATCGTGCCGCCGGGCATCGCCCGCACCTCGCCCATGCGGCTGCCGCCGGCGATCAGCGAGGCCGCGGCGCTCGCGGAGTTGCGTGTGCTCGCCGCCCGGAACACCGTGGCCCGCAGCTTCATCGGCCAGGGGTATCACGGCACGCACACTCCGGCGGTGATCCTGCGCAACATCCTGGAGAACCCCGCCTGGTACACGGCCTACACGCCGTATCAGGCCGAGATTTCCCAGGGCCGCATGGAGGCGATCGTCAACTTCCAGACCATGATCTGCGATCTCACGGCGATGCCGATCGCCAACGCCTCGCTGCTCGACGAGGCCACGGCGGCCGCCGAGGCGATGACGCTCGCCAAGCGCACCGCGAAGAGCCAGGGCCGGGCGTTTCTCGTCGATGCGGCGGTGCATCCGCAGACGCTCGAAGTGCTGCGTACTCGGGCCGAGCCGCTCGGGATCGATGTCGTCGTCGGCGACGTCGCGACGCTGCTCGAGGCGCACGACTGCTTCGGGGCGCTCGTCCAGTATCCGGCCACCGACGGGGCGGTCGTCGATCACCGCGGCCTCGCCGACCGGGTGCATGGCCGACAGGCGGCGTTGTGCGTGGCGGCCGATCCGCTGGCCCTCGTGCTCCTGGAGCCGCCGGGGGAGTGGGGCGCCGACATCGTGGTCGGCACGACGCAACGGTTCGGGATGCCGATGGGCTGCGGCGGCCCGCACGCGGCGTTTCTCGCCTGCCGCGACGAGTTCAAACGGTCGCTGCCCGGACGTCTCGTCGGCGTGAGCATCGACGCCCACGGCCAGCCCGCCTACCGGCTGGCGCTCCAGACCCGCGAGCAGCACATCCGCCGCGAGAAGGCGACGAGCAACATCTGCACCGC
>RFUD01000327.1 GCA_009923125.1 Planctomycetia bacterium | reverse complement strand
GGGCCGACGTGATGATCGACCCGCTCATGAACGCCTGGGACGCGGCGGCCGTCGAGACGGTGATCACGGAGGCCGGAGGTCGCTTCACCGACTGGCACGGCGCGGCCCGCATCGACTCAGGCGACGGTCTCGCCAGCAACGGGATCGTGCACGAAGCGGTGCTCACCCTCCTGCGGGCATAGCCACGGGCCTTGCGATTTCGCGGGAAACAGGTATCTTTTCGGGCTCTGGATCGACCGTTTCCCCGCACTCTCGAGTATCTATCGTGGCACGTTCCTGTCAGGTCTGCGGCAAGGGTTTTTCGATGGGCAACACCGTCACCCTCCGCGGCAAGGCGAAGTATCTCGGCGGCGTCGGCACCAAGGTCACGGGCATCTCCCGGCGCAAGTTCAAGCCGAACCTGCAGCGGCTGCGGATCACGACGGGCCGGGGCACGAGCACGACCGCCCTCGTCTGCACGCAGTGCATCAAGAGCGGGAAGGTGACGAAGTTGGTCAAGCAGGCGCCGTTCCGGCTGCCGAAGGTGGAGAAGGCCAAGGCCGCCGCGGAAGAGGCGGTGCCGTCGGGTCCCCGCGCACGCCCCTAGGCGGTGTTCGCGAAGAGTTCCAGGCGTCCCCATGGCCGCTTGACCAGCCTGACCGGATGACGACGTGAATCCATGACGCTCGCCCCGAAGGATGTCGCGAAGGTGGCCATGCTGGCGCGACTGGCCCTGTCTGACGACGAGCTCGGACGCATGACGACCGAGCTCTCGAAGATCGTGGGCTTCGTGTCCCAACTCGAGGAACTCGACACGACGTCGGTGGCCCCGCTCGCCCATCCGCTCGACACCCAAAACGTGTTTCGGGACGACGTGCCACGGCCGTCGCTCACCACCGCCGAGGCCCTGCAGGCGGCGCCCCGGCATGACGGCGAGTGTTTCCTCGTGCCCGCCGTGCTCGGCGAGTCGGGAGCGGCCTGACGCTCGATCCCATGCAGCCCGCTGAACTGTCCGCCGTCGAGCTCGTCGCCGCCGTCCGGCAGGGGGATCTGTCGGCGTCGCAGTGCACCGCGGCCTTCCTCGACCGGATCGCGCGGCTCGACGACACGCTCAACGCGTTTCTGCACGTCGACCGCGAGGGAGCGCTCGCCGCGGCGGCCGCGATCGACGCCCGGCGCAAGGCGGGGCAGCCGCTGGGGCGGCTTGCCGGGCTGCCGGTGGCCGTGAAGGACGCCCTGTGCACCCGCGACCTGCCGACGACGTGCGCCTCGAAAATGCTCGCCGGTTTCCGCCCACCCTACGACGCCGACACGGTCTCCCGGCTGCGCGCGGCAGACGCCGTGATCGTGGGCAAGACGAACATGGACGAGTTCGCCATGGGCGGCTCGAATGAAAACTCCGCCTTCGGCCCCGTGAAGAACCCGTGGGACCTGTCGCGGGCGCCCGGCGGATCGAGCGGCGGTTCGGCTGCGTGCGTCGCCGCCGACATGGCGCCGGTGGCGATCGGTTCCGACACCGGCGGCTCGATTCGCCAGCCCGCGGGGCTGTGCGGCATCACGGGGCTCAAGCCGACCTACGGCCGCGTCAGCCGGCGGGGGCTCGTGGCGTTCGCGTCGAGCCTCGACCAGATCGGCCCGATGGCCCGCTCGGCCGCCGACTGTGCACTCGTGCTCGAGGCGATCGCGGGCCACGACCCACTGGATTCGACGTCACTCGCAGCCGAGGTGCCGCGCTACACCGAACTGCTCGAGCAACCGCTCACCGGCCTGCGGATCGGCCGCGTCCGCGACCACTACGCCGAGGGCCTCGACCCGGAGGTCCGCAAGGGGGTGGACGAGGCGTTCGCCGTGTTCGAGGCGGCGGGCGCCACCGTCCACGACGTGGAGCTCATCGGGGGCCCCGTGTCGGCCACGCCCGCCTTCAAGCTCGGCGAGAAGACCGGCGACCCGCTGGCCATGTATCTCGTCGACCTCTACACCGTGGCGACCAACCTCGCGGGCGTGGGGGGGATCTCGTTTCCCTGTGGATTCACGAAGGGCGGCCTGCCGGTCGGATTTCAGCTGCAGGCGCCCGCGCTGGCCGAGCCGCTCCTGCTCCGCGCCGCCGACCGCTTCCAACGGCTCACCGACTGGCACCTTCGCCGCCCGAAGCAGATCGCATGACGAAGCCCGTCCCGCCGACGTCCGAGCCCTACACCACCGTGATCGGCCTGGAGGTGCACGTGCAGCTCCAGACGAAGACGAAGCTGTTCTGCGGCTGCTCGACGACCTTCGGGTCGCCGCCGAACACGCAGGTCTGCCCGGTGTGCCTCGGGCTGCCGGGCTCACTGCCGGTGATGAACCGCGAGGCCTTCACGCTGGCGATCAAGGCGGCGTTGGCGCTCAACTGCCGGATCGCGCCGTTCACGAAGTGGGACCGGAAGAACTACTTCTATCCCGACCTGCCCAAGGGCTACCAGATCAGCCAGTTCGACCTGCCGTTTTCCAGCGACGGCTGGCTGGAGGTGGTCGATCC
The DNA here is from genome assembly GCA_009923125.1 of Planctomycetia bacterium. Classification (GTDB taxonomy): domain Bacteria; phylum Planctomycetota; class Planctomycetia; order Pirellulales; family UBA1268; genus RGVT01. The sequence goes on along the minus strand of RFUD01000327.1, from coordinate 520 downwards.
CAAGGGAGCGTTCGCTCGCCGGGTGGGGATCATCCGCGTGCACCTCGAGGAGGATGCCGGCAAGAGCATGCACGACGAGGCGGCAGGCACGGCCGACACGAGGATCGACCTCAACCGGGCCGGCACGCCGCTGTGCGAGATCGTGACACAGCCCGACCTGCGGAGCCCGCAGGAGGCCCGGGCCTGGCTCAACGAGCTGAAGCTGCTGCTCGTGTACCTGGGCGTGAGCGACTGCAACATGCAGGAGGGCAGCCTGCGGGTCGATGCCAACGTCAACCTGCACATTCCCCGACCGGACGGGGGCGTCGCGAAGACGCCGATCGTCGAGATCAAGAACATGAATTCGTTCCGTTCGGTGGAGCGGGCCCTCATCTACGAGGCGGCGCGTCAGTACGACGAGTGGCAGGCCACCGGGGCCGTGCTGGGAACCACCCCCAAGCAGACCCGGGGCTGGGACGACCCGGCCGGTGTGACGCGTGCCCAGCGGCACAAGGAGGAGTCGAGCGACTACCGCTACTTT
>RFUD01000326.1 GCA_009923125.1 Planctomycetia bacterium | reverse complement strand
ACCACGCTCGTGCTGCCCGATTGCAGCAGCACCACGCCGCCATCGCCGGCCACCCGCACGTCAATGACCCGGGCGGGGAACGTCACGAGGCAGCCCTTGTAGTCGCCCGGCGCCGCGATCGCGCCATGAAACGAGGCCTGCTTGTTGATGGCCACGATCTCGTCGGGCGTGATCCTGATCGGCGTCAGCGGCCGGCCCGATTCGATCCGGCGGACGACCGCCTCCACGATGCCGGCCACCTCGCGTCGGCCGCTGACGAAGCCCGCCACCTCGACGCGGTCTCCCGGCGCGATTCGCTCGGCCGACGCCGTCTCCACCCGCACGCCCAGCGTGCCCTCCTGGAGATAGAGAAACTTTCCCGGCTCGGCGAACGTCACGTTCCCCTGCGTGCGGATCCGATGCCCGTCGGCGGGATCGGGGCTGTATTGGGCGATCGCATGGAGCGGCACCTCGGGGGCTGCGAACGGCGGACCGGGCGCCTCCCGCTCCACCGTGATGTCGTCGGCCCGCGCGAGCAACAGCTGCGACGACCGGTGTTCGCCGCGGGTGTTGAAATATGTCGCCGCCACGCCCACCATCCGCACTTCTGCGTCGACGAGATGCTCCGGGGCCTGCGGCATGATCCGCTTCGACACTACGGCCGTGAAGCGATCGGCCCCGTCGGCGGTGACGAGCAGCCAGTCGATGCGGCCGTCGCGAACACCCTGCACGACGCCCCGCACCGTCACCCGCTGGCAGTCGTCGGCGCCGCTGAAGAACCGGCGCTGATCGACGGGCCGCGGCGCGGGCTCAGGCTTCTCGCCGAGGATGCGGATCGTCTCGGCGAAGATGTTCGGCGAATAGCCGCCCCGGCTGGTGCAGCCCACCACCTCCACCTCCTGGCCGGGCTCGAGACGGGCCAGCACCTCGGGATCAACCATCAGTCTGATCGGGCGGGACTCTTCCCGCAGGGTGTCGATCCAGATCCCCGCCGAGACGTCTTGGATGATAAGGCCGGTATGGCCCCGCCACGTCACGACGCCCCGCACCATCACCTGCCTCCGGGCGGGGGCATTCACGTCGGCGAGCAGGTCGCGGATCGGCACGAGCGGCGGAAGGGCCTCGCCATCGTCAGCGCGACCTGCCGTCGCCGCGAGCACCACGAGTGTCGCGAGCACCACGCCGCGCGTGATACAGATCCAAGCGAAGCGTGTCGATCGATCCATCATGCCACCTCGCTAGCCGGCCCCTGCCGCGTCCAGTCGCTCACGGCCCGCTGACGCCGTCCTGCACCTTCTCGAACGTCACGAGCACGGCACCATCGCCCGGCTGGGTGCGGAACTCCCGCGGACGCCAGCCCTGTTCGCCGCGGAAGCAGAGCCGCCGGCGGGTCTCCGTCACCTCGTAGATTCCCTGGAGCACCTTCCCCTTGCCGTCGCCGGCGGTGATCTCGATGTCGATCTCCGGCGGATCGGCGAGCGGGTCGATCCGGCTCTCGCCGCGGTTCGTCTCGAGCCCATCGACGGTCATGGCCCAGGTGCCGTCGGCATGATTGACGACGATCACGCGGCGGGCGTCGCCTGGCTTCGTCTCGCCGTCCGACTCGATGGCTACGATCTTCCACGTGCCGGCATAGAGCGCCCGATCGCGGTCGACGGCGGCCTGCTCGGCGACGTCTTGTCCAGCTGCATGCCCGCCGGAGACTAGCGGCCCGATGGCCGCGAACAGGAGCAGAAGAAGGCTGGATCGCATGGTTCTCATGTGGACTCCTCCCAGACCGACTCGCGAAGCCCGGCGAGTCATTCTACGCCGACGGCCGCGCCTGCGTGTGGGAGGCGTCAGATCGTGATGACCTCGACCGCCGCGCGAATGCCCGGCACATCGGCAAGTCGGCTGTCGCACGTGATCAACACCCCGTCAATCGCTTCTGCCAGGGCGATGTAGGCGGCGTCATAGGCCGTGCAATTGGCGCGGAGCTGCCAGATCCTCTCGAGCAATCCGTCGTGGGGATACCGGGTGATGCCCAAAGCGAGATGATCGTCGATCGCTTCGCGGGCACGGGCAGCCGTCAGTTCCCCTGCCGCGAGAAACCGTCGCAGCACCTGGGCAATCTCCAGATCGAGAAGATGCGGAGCAGCGATCGTTTCTCCGGACCTCAGCACTCTCGCGACGAGGCCCGGATGATCCCCGGCCCGAAGCAGGAGTTCCAGGGCGGCCGAAGCGTCGAGCACGATCATCGCCGATCCCGCTCTGCTCGCACCGCCCTTGCCGGCGATGTCGCGAGGCGGGCGCGAGGACGACGCAGCAGGCGTGCAGCGAGTTCATCCGCCGTGGGCCGCTCGGCGACCCGGCGGATTTCAGCGAGCAGGAATTCGGTGAGGGGCTGGCCGGCGAGCGCTGCCCGCGACTTGAGCGTGGCATGCACCTCGTCGGGAACATTCCGGATTTGGATCATCTTGCTCATGCGATAAGCATAGTTGCATGTGCCGCACATAACAAGCCGCCGGGCAGCGCCTGGTAAACATAGTTGGCATTTTCGCCGCAACTATGCCACCGTGCCAGCCACTCACGTATGCGGCACGAGTCGCGTCAGCCGACGCCTCCCAGCCCGAGCGTGCTGCCCCAGCGGCCGAGGATCACCTTTTTGAGGCTGGCATCGGCGGGATCGGCGAGTGCCGGGTCGCGGGCGAACAGCTCGTGGGCGTCGGCCCGGGCCTCGTCCATGACAGTCTCGTCCTTGATGAGATCCGCCACGAGCAGGCCGTCGTCGCCACTCTGCCGTGTGCCGACGAGATTGCCTGCGCCGCGGAGCTCGAAGTCCTTCCTGGCGAGCTCAAACCCGTCGGTCGAGGCCACGAACGCATCCACCCGTGGCTGCGGCCCGGTGCCCGACGGCGTGACGGCGCCGCAGATCCCGGCGACGGCGCCCCGCGCCACGCGGCCGCGCAGCTGGTGCAACTGCGACAATCCAAAACTCTCGGCGTCGAGGATCGTCATCACCGTGGCGTTCGGCACGTCGATCCCCACCTCGATCACGCTCGTGCACACGAGCACGTCGAGT
>RFUD01000325.1 GCA_009923125.1 Planctomycetia bacterium | reverse complement strand
CAGGTTGCCGAGCAGCACGAGCGACGTGGTCGGGCCGGTCGATTTCGTGCTCGCGATCTCGAGACCGCCGATGCCGAGGTGGTGAATGGCGAACTGGGCCGGAGGCATCACGGCGAGCGGCTGGCTGCCGAGGAGTTGCCCGAGGACGCGGATCGTTTCGCGCGAGTGCTCGCTCGCGGACTGCAGGATGACCTCGAGAGACGACGGGGCGGTGCCGTGGGGTGCGGATCGGCGGGTGTCGGATTCGTCCCGGGGGTGGGCGGGCATGCGGCGTCGCTCCATGACACGTGGACATGTGGAAACGTGGATCGCGATACACTCTACGCGATGCGGCGCGCCTTGCTGCGGAATCGAGCCGCCGCCGGCCCGGAGGGGATTCGATGCACTGGCTGTACCTGATGATCGCGATCGTGGCGGAGGTCGTGGGCACGAGCTTCCTGCGGGCGTCGGCAGGGTTCACGAAGCCGGTGCCGAGCATCATGGTCGTCGCCGGCTACGGCCTGGCGTTCTTCTTTCTGTCGCTCACGCTCGACAGGATTCCGGTGGGAATCGCCTACGCGGTGTGGAGCGGTGCCGGCGTGACGCTGATCGCCGCGATCGGCTGGCTGTTTCTCGGGCAGAAGCTCGATCCGGCGGCGATGCTGGGCATGGGGCTGATCGTGGCCGGCGTCGTCGTGCTCAACCTGTTTTCGAAGTCGGCGGCCCATTGATGCGGCCGGTTGATTGAGCCGCGGCGTGCACGGTTCAGAACCCGCAGAGTTTCACGCTCGCGATCACGAGGACGGCGGCCATCAGGAGTTGAACGACGCGCACGGGCAGCCGGAAGGCGCCGAGGTGGGAGCCGACCGCACCGCCGAGCATCGCCGCGGCGATCACGGGCAGGCTGATCGCCGGCAGGGTGCGGCCGGTGGCGAGGCCGCCGACGAGGCCGGCGAGCGAGTTGACGAGAATGAAGGGCGCCGTGATCGCGGCGACTTCCTTGACGGGCGCCGCCCGCAGGGCGAGGAGGAGCGGCGTGAGGAACACCCCGCCTCCCACGCCCGTGAGTCCCGACACCAGGCCGATGCCGCCCCCGATCGCAGCCAGGATGGCGGGAATGGGTGGCGATGCGGGGCTGACGGCACGATCACTCCGGGTCTGCCAGACGTCGCGCACGAGGCGGATGGCCGACACGATAAGCACGACACCGACGAGCTTTTCGAAGGTCTCGGTCGGCAGTCGGATCGCACCGCCGAGCAACGCGCAGGGCACGCTCGCCGCCGCGAGGGGCCAGAACAGGCCGCCGCGAAAGTGGCCGGCACGGAAGAACTGCACGCTGGCGATGCTCGCCACGAGCACGTTGAGCACGAGCGCCGTCGGGCGGATGACGTCGGGCCCGAACCCGAACAGCGTCATCACGGCGATGTAGCCGGTGGCTCCGGCGTGGCCGACCGATGCGTAGAGGAGTGCAACCACGCCGATCGCGACTGCGAGCACCGCGTTCATGCTGCCGGTGCGGCGTGCTTCTTGAGGAGCTCGAACGGCACGACGTCGAGAGACTTCTCGTGGGTCGCCTCGAGGACCACCGGCGGGGCCCGGCCCGCCCGCGCCGCCTCCAGCCAGCGGGCGGCACACAGGCACCAGCGATCACCGGCGACGAGCCCGGGGAAATCCCATTGCGGCCGCGGCGTGACGAGATCGTTGCCGGCGGCGACGGTGAACTCGAGAAAGTCGGCCGTCATCACGGCGCACACCGTATGCACGCCTTCGTCGGCCGGCCCGGTGCGGCAGCAGCCGTCGCGGAAGAATCCGGTCAAAGGCTCCCGGGAGCAGGCCACGAGCGGGCCGCCGAGCACGTTGCGGTCGGGCTTGCGGGCGGAGTCGTTCGCGGACGGTGGGATGGCGATCATGCCGGGTATGATGCCCGGTGTTTCACCCCCGGACAATGACCGACGATGCTGAGCCTCCAATCCGCCTCCACCGCCCGCTGGCTCACCCAGGTCGACGGCGGGCTCGACGCGGTGCTCATCGACCACGCCCACTGCGAGAAGAAGGCGGCGGGCGTGGCGATGAACCTGCTGTTTTCGTACGTCGATCATGTGGCGCTCGCCCGCGCGATGACCGAGATCGTGAACGAGGAACTGGAGCACTTCCGCATGGTCCTCGACCTGCTCGAGCGCCGAGGCATTCCATTCCGGAAGCTCTCCCCCAGCAGTTACGGATCCCGGCTCCACGAACTCATCCGCAAGGAGGAGCCAGCCCGCGCCGTCGATCGGCTGCTCGTCGCCGGCCTGATCGAGGCCCGCAGCTGCGAGCGGTTTTCGTTGCTGGCGGAACATGTGGACGATGCGGAGTTGCGGGACTTCTACCGCAGCCTCTTCGAGTCGGAGGCCCGTCACCATTCGACCTACGTCCGCCTCGCCTGCGACTTCCAGCCGGAATCCATCGTGCGCGACAGGCTCCACGACCTCTCGGCCCGGGAGGCCGCGATCATCGAGATCGGCGATCCGCAGCCGCGCATGCACAGTTAGGGGTGCCCCGGCTCGTGGCGCGCCGGCTCGGGGCAGCCCCTCGCCTCCCCAACTCGTGAGCGCATGGAACGTTCGGCCGAGTCGCCGCAGACGGTCGACCCGTTTTCCCGGGTCGCCACGCAGCGGTACGATTTCGGGGATGACCGCGTCCACTGCACCGCCGCACAGCCGAGGGTTTCCGCTCAACGAGTCGATCGCCGTGGGGGCGATCCTCGCGCTCGCGGCCTGGGCCGTGATCACCTGGTCGGGGCACGGCGGCGCTCCGGTGCCGCTCGGGCCGCTCGATCCGGGCCGGTTTTTCCCGGGCCGCAGCCTGACGCGTGCCGATCTGCCGCTGGTCGTCATGCTCGTGCTCGGCGGCGTGCCGCTGGTGTGGGATCTGCTCGCGAAGCTGTTTCAAGGCACGTTCGGCTCCGATCTCCTGGCCGGGCTGTCGATCGTGACGAGCATCGCGCTCGGCGAGTATCTGGCGGGGGTGCTCGTGGTGCTGATGCTCTCGGGCGGCGCGGCGCTCGAGAGCCGGGCCGTGAG
>RFUD01000324.1 GCA_009923125.1 Planctomycetia bacterium | reverse complement strand
CCCGAGACACCGGAACCCGAGACACCGGAACCCGAGACACCGGAACCCGAGACACCGGAACCCGAGACGCGGGACCCCGAGATGCTCGACCTCGACAAGCTGGATCCCGAGATTCCGGGCCTGAACGACGCCACTCGGCGGCTGCGCAAACGGCGCTCCAGCTTTTGAAGCCGGCCAGCGAGCCCGCGCCGCCTACTTCTTCGCTTCGTCGAGGATGATCGACGCGGAGTTGATGCAGTAGCGGAGGCCCGTGGGGGGCGGGCCGTCGTCGAACACGTGGCCCAGATGCGCGCCGCAGCGGCGGCAGGTCACTTCCGTCCGCACGCCGAAGCCCGGCACGCCCGCGAGCGAATCGTCGGCATGCTCGGCCACCGTCTTGTTCCGCGTCTTGTCGATCGGCGCGGAGAAGCTCGGCCAGCCGCAGCCGCTGTGAAACTTCTCGCCCGACGTGAAGAGCGGCTCTCCGCAGCAGATGCAGCGGTAGGTGCCCGGCGTCTTCGTGTCGGTGTATTTGCCGGTGAAGGCCCGCTCGGTGCCCTTCTTGCGAGTGATCTCGTATTGCTCGGGCGTGAGCCGCTTCTTCCACTCGGCCTCGGTCTGCGGAATCTGGTCGTCGGGAATTCTGCCCTGCACGGCGGGATTCTTCACGGCGTCAGGGGCGGGCTCGCCCGTGGGTTCGGCGGCGTTCACGAGAGCGGCTCCGAGGAGGATCGTAAATATGGCAGTGGAAAGTCTGTTCACGGGAGATTTTCCTGTGGGGCAACCGTCCCGGTTGCCATGTCTTCCTGTGGGGCAACCGTCCCGGTTGCCATGTCTTTTTGTGGGGCAACCGTCCCGGTTGCCATGTCTCGCGGTTTCACTTCTTCCTGGGGTCGGGAAGCGTTTGGGGCTCGTAGGCATGGTTGCGCTTCCGCACCACCACCGCCTTCGTGATTCTATCCGGCACGACGCCGGCGACAGGCAGGCCCTGGTCGTCCTGCGTGCGCATCAGCTTCGGGAGCACGTCGAATCCGTCGATCACCCGCCCAAACACGGTGTGCTTGCCGTCGAGGTGCTCGGTGGGCCGAAACGTCAGGAAGAACTGCGATCCGCCCGTGTTCGGCCCGGCGTGGGCCATCGAGAGCGTGCCCAGAAGGTGCTTCCGGGCCCCCGGCTTCCCCACCTCGCACTCGATCGCATAGCCCGGCCCGCTCGTGCCGGTGCCGGTCGGATCGCCGCCCTGCGCCATGAATCCGCCGATCACCCGGTGAAAGGGCGTGCCGTCATAAAATCCCTTCTCCACGAGGCTGATGAAGTTGGCCACGGTGTTCGGGGCCTCGTTCTCGAACAGTTCCACGAGCACATCGCCCTGCGTGGTCGTGATCTTCACGCGCGGGAGGTCGTCGGCCTTCGCCTCGGCGGCCCGCTTCGCCATCTCGTCGGTCACCTTCGGCCGCTCCGCGGCGATCGCCGCCTCGAGTTCCGCGATCTTGTCGGGCTTCACGCCGGCCGCCCCCGCCTTCTTGAGCCACGCGGCGCAGCCGTCGAGGTCCGACGTCAGCATCGCGGCCGACGCCGCCATCATCAGCACGCCCTCCCCGGCCGCACCGGCCTTGTCGAGCATCTCCGCCAGCACCAGGGCCCGCTGCGGGTCGTCGTTCCGCAGCGACGCGGCCATCACGGCGCCGGTGATCTCGCGGGCCTGGGCGTTGGTCGGCTCGCTCATCACCACCGCGAACGCCGCCGTCTCGAGCTTCTCGCTCGCGGCCCGGGCCTGCACCTGCACCTCGTTGAATTTCTTTTCGATCGCGGCCTGGTCGGCCTGCGGCTGGTGGTATTTCGCCTGCAGCACGGTGAGTTCGGCCACGCATTCCTTGAGCGTCTTGGCGGCGGCCGCCATCTCATCCTTGGCCTGGGCGGGATCGTGCTTTGTTTCCACCACGGGCGCCTGGGCGGCGGCCGGCAGGGCGACGAGCAGCGTGGCAAGAGCAGCGAGCAACAGTGAACGACGCATGAACGGGCTCCCGGGGTGTCCCCCATTAGAGCATGATTGTGGGGCGACCGGGACGGTCGCCGTGCCTGATGTGGGGCGACCGTCCCGGTCGCCGTCGGTCCGACCAGCCTGCCGGCAAGCGAGACGCTTGCCCCACGACCGGGCGTTGCCCACCCGGGCGCCGAAGCGTACAGTCCGTCAGGCCGCGAGGCGCCTTTCGCAGGGGCGACCTCCTGTTTCTCACGAAAACGTCTCCGTCACCGATTTTCGCGCAGGCATCGGCGTTGTTCGACGCCGTGGAACGCGGGGAAACGATCGTGGTGCTTCGGCATGGCAAGCCAATCGCGGCGATTCTCGAAGAGCGGTCTCGTGAAGGCTTCGTTTGACGCATCGATCTCACGCCAGCCGTGATCAGGGGGTCGAGAGGAACGCATGCCGAAGCCCCGCCCTGCCCCCGCCGACGAAGCCTCGAGCGCCCCGCGCATCATCGGGGGCGACCTGCGCGGCCGGCGGCTCGAATTCACGCCCGACCCGCGCACACGGCCGATGAAGGACCGCGTGCGCGAGACGCTGTTCGACCTCGTCGGCACGCGGGTCAAGGGGGCGATCGCCCTCGACCTGTTCGCCGGCTCCGGGGCGATCGGCTTCGAGGCCCTGAGCCGGGGGGCGAGCCGGGCGGTGTTCGTGGAGCGGCATTTTCCCACGGCCGACGCTCTGCGCCGGTCGGCGCGGGCGCTCGGCGTGGCCGACCGGGCCGACGTGCGCTCGGGCGATGTGCTCCTGTGGGCCAAGAAGCTCCCCGCGGCGCCCGCGCCGCTTCCGACCGACGCACCGTGGCTGGTGTTCGTGTCGCCGCCGTGGGAGTTTTTCCAGACTCGGCCCGCCGACGTGATCGCGCTCGTGACGGCGCTCGAGCGGGCGGCCCCGCCGGGCAGCACGTTCGTGGTGGAGGCCGACACGGGGTTCGACCCGGGCCTGCTCCCTGGCCCTGAGTCATGGGATATCCGCCCGATCCCGCCGGCGGTGCTCTGCCTCAAATAGTGGCGACCGGGACGGTCGCCCCACATCAGTCCCTGTGGGGCAAGCGTCCCGCTTGCCATCG
>RFUD01000323.1 GCA_009923125.1 Planctomycetia bacterium | reverse complement strand
GCTCGACACGCGCGGCGGCCTGTTCGGCACCTACGTGCAGCGCAACGCCATCGTGGTGGCGATCGGGATGAGCTTCGCCATCATCCCGCTGGTGTTCACGATCGCCGACGACGCCCTGTCGAGCGTGCCCGACCATCTCCGCAGCGCCTCGCTCGGCGCCGGCGCGACGCCATGGCAGACGGCCGTGCGGGTGATCGTGCCGGCTGCGGCCAGCGGTCTGTTTTCCGCGGTCATGATCGGGCTCGGACGGGCCGTCGGCGAGACGATGATCGTGCTCATGGCCGCGGGCAACACGCCGCTCATCGACTGGAACGCGTTCAACGGGTTCCAGACGCTCTCGGCGGCGATCGCCACCGAACTCCCCGAGGCGGCCCGCGGCAGCAGCCACTACCGCGTGCTGTTCCTCGCCGCGCTCGTGCTGTTCGCCATGACGTTCGTCGTCAACACGGCGGCCGAGGCGGTCCGTCAGCGGTTCCGGAAGCGTGCCCATGAGCTCTGAACGTGTCCGTCCCCCGCGCCGGCTCCGATCGGCCCACTCGAGCCTCGCGGCCCACGGCGAGCCGATGCTGTGGCTGACGGGCGGTTCGTTGGCGGTGGCGATCGCGATGATCGCCGGGCTGCTGCTGTTCATCGTGGTGCGCGGTGCGGCGACGTTCTGGCCCGAGCCGCTGGTGGAACTGCGGCTCACGGGCGGCCGTCGGGCGCTCGGCGAGGTGAGCGCCCGGGAGCGGGTCGCGCCGGCGGCCGACCGGCCCGGGTTCAGCCGCACGCAACTGAAGACCGCGACCTTCGAGGTCACCGGAACGCACTACGAATGGTTCGACGACCCCGACATCGAGCGCGAGGCGCGTCCCGCCTGGGCGACCGCGGTGGAGCGGGTCGAGGGGGGGCGGTTTCACGGTCTGCCCGTGCGGTTGGTCCACGGCGACAAGACGGTGGCGGTCGACGCCGCGACCGAGCGGCTGCGGGCGGAGAACGCCGGCTGGGGCCTGGAATTCGAGACGGCGGGGGGTGAACGCAGCGTGATCGCGCTCGACAACATCGTGCGGGCCTGGCAGCCCAACCGGCTCTCCTGGCCGGGGAAGCTGGGGGTGTACCTGGCACGGTGGGGCGAGTTTCTCACCGACGACCCGCGCGAGGCGAACAGCGCGGGCGGCGTGTTCCCGGCGATCTGGGGCACGGTGGCGATGACGCTCATCATGGCGCTGCTGGTCGCCCCGTTCGGCATGCTCGCCGCCCTGTACCTGCGGGAGTATGCGACGCCCGGGCCGGTGACGACGGCGATCCGGATCGCGATCAACAACCTCGCCGGCGTGCCGAGCATCGTGTACGGGGCGTTCGGTCTCGGCTTTTTCTGCTACGTGCTGGGGGCCGGGATCGACGACCTGTTCTTTCGGCCGGCGCTGGTGGCCGACAATCAGCCCACGTTCGGGACCGGCGGGCTGTTGTGGGCCGCGCTCACGCTGGCGCTGCTCACGCTGCCGGTCGTGATCGTGGCCACCGAGGAGGCGCTTTCCGCGGTGCCCAACTCCATGCGGGAGGGGTCGTACGCCTGCGGCGCCGGCAAGTGGCAGACGATCCGCCGCATCGTGCTGCCGCGGGCGCTGCCGGGGATCATGACCGGACTGATCCTGGCGATGGCCCGCGGGGCGGGCGAGGTCGCGCCGCTGATGCTCGTGGGCGTGAAGAAACTCGCCCTCGACCTGCCGATCGACGGCACGTTCCCGTTCGTCCATCCGGAGCGCGAGTTCATGCACCTCGCCTACCTGATCTACGACGTCGGCTTCCAGAGCCCCAACAGTCAGGCGGCGAAGCCGATGGTGTTCACGATCACGTTCCTGCTGGTGTCGATCATCGCGCTGCTGAACGTGACGGCCATCTGGCTGCGATCCCGGCTCAAGCGGCGGTACGTGGCCCAGCAGTTTTGAGCGCGGCCCCGGGCCGCCGTACCATTCCGGAAAGGATTCTTCAGCGATGCAGGCTTCCCCCGACTCCCCACTGCAATCCCCCGACGGCGGCCGCGGCGCCGAGCCGATCGATCGCCTGCTCGCCGTGGCGGCCGGCCGCGAGGTGACGGCCGAGGTGCACGACCGGGTGCTCGAGGAGACCCCGGTGCTGGAGATCGACCGGTTCAATCTGTGGTACGGAGGCAAGCAGGCGCTGCACTCGATCAGCATGCCCGTGCCGCACAACAAGGTCACCGCGCTCGTCGGTCCGAGCGGATGCGGCAAGTCGACGCTCCTGCGGAGCGTCAACCGGTTGAACGACCTGGTCCAGAGCGTCCGCATCACGGGCGACATGCGGCTCAACGGCGACTCCATCTACGACCCGCGGATGGACGTGATCGAGCTCCGCAAGCGGATGGGCATGGTGTTCCAGAAGCCGAACCCGTTCCCGATGAGCATCTACGAGAACGTGGTCTACGCCCTGCGGATCGACGGCGAGAACAGCCGGGCGGTGCTCGACGAGGTGTGCGAACTGAGCCTGCGCGGGGCGGCGCTGTGGGACGAGGTGAAGGACCGGCTGCACGACAGCGCGCTCGGCCTCTCCGGGGGCCAGCAGCAGCGGCTGTGCATCGCCCGGGCGATCGCCGCCGAGCCGGAGGTGCTGCTCCTCGACGAGCCGTGCTCCGCACTCGACCCCATCGCCACCGGGAAGATCGAGGACCTGGTGCAGGAGCTGCGGGGTCGCTACTCCGTGCTGATGGTCACCCACAACATGCAGCAGGCCAGCCGGACCAGCGACTACACGGCGTTCATGTATCTGGGGCGGCTGATCGAGTACGGCCCCACGACCGAGATCTTCACGAAGCCGATCCTGCGCGAGACCGAGGCCTACGTGACGGGACGATTCGGCTGAACGGCAGGCCGAGCCCGCCCCCGCGACGGAACCCATGACCAGGCACATCGAGCGCCAGATCGACCAATTGAAGGAGAAGATCCTGCGCGTCGGGACGCTCGTGGAGGAGGCGTTCTCGAAGTCGATCACCGCCCTCATCAATCGCGACATGGCCCTGGCGCGGCGGGTGATGGCGAGCGACGAGGAGATCGACCGGATGGAGGTCGAGGTCGAGGAGGAGTGTCTCAAGATCCTCGCCCTGTACCAGCCCGTGGCCGCCGA
>RFUD01000322.1 GCA_009923125.1 Planctomycetia bacterium | reverse complement strand
CGACGTGATCTACTCCCGAGCCAAGTGGCACCACTGGGCGGGTGGACGCGTCTTCAGCATGCGGGGAGAGGGGGGCGGGGCGGCCGGGCCGGGCGTGGTCTTCCGCAACATCAACATCGAGGACGCCCGGCCGACCCTGCAACAGTTCTTCATCTGCATGTCCGTGCCGCCGCCCTACACGAAGGAAGACGCGCGGGCGTCTTCGGGCGATTGGTCGGGGGTGCGTTTCGAGAACGTGTCGATCGCCGCCCCCAGCGTCCTCGGCGAACCCCAATTGCTGTGGGGGCATGCCGGGGCCCGGATTCGCGGCTTCGTGTTCGACGGCCTCTCCATCGCCGGGGAGAAGGTGCGCGACGCCGGATGGTTCCGGACGAACGAGTTCGTCACGGGGCTCGTGTTCGACGGTGACGCGGCCCCATGAGCGGGGCCGGTCTCCATCACGGAGCCGGCCTGCCGCGGCGGCGGCCACGCTGGCGAAGCGACGCTTGCCGAAGAGCCGTCGAACGTCCTAGCCTTGGTCCCGAGATTGCCGCCGCGAACATGCAGGATGACCGGTCATGACGCACCAAACGCAGCCAGGCCTCGCGATCGTGGCCGAGGGGATGACCGTATCAACGTCCGATGCCCGCGGCGGTGCTGGGCGGAATGTGCTCCTGGAGAACGTGAGCTTCCGGATCGAGCCGGGCGAGTTCGTCTGTGTGCTCGGGCCGAGCGGGGCGGGAAAGAGCACGCTCGCGCGGGCGCTGCTCGGCGACCGGGAGATCGAGTCCGGACGGCTGCTCGTCGGCGGGCACGACGTGTTCCGCGAGGCCGACTCGCTGCGTGGTTCGATCGGATACGTGCCCCAGCGCGACGTCAATCCGCCGGCGCTGCCGGTGGAGCGGGCGCTCCACTACGCGTCGGAGGTGCGGCTTCCGACGACCGCTTCGGCCGCCGAGCGGCGGGCTGCAATCGACCGGGCGATCGCCGAGGTCGGCCTGGGCAGGGTGCGGCACGTGTCGATCGGCAGCCTCTCCGGTGGCGAGGCGAAGCGGGCGAGCCTGGCGGCGGAACTGCTCGCCGCCCCGGGGCTGCTCGTGGTGGACGAGGCGACGTCGAGCCTCGATCCGGCCACCGAGTCGCGGATCATGACGCTGCTCGCCGAACGGGCACGGGCGGGCACGACCGTGATCGCGGTCACACACCACCTCGATAACGTGGACAAGGCCGGCAAGCTCCTGATCCTCGGCCACGGGGAGGTGGTGTGGTTCGGCTCACGGGTCGAGGCCCTCGGCCACTTCGGGGTGCATCGACTCGCCGATGTGTACGTCGCCATCGAAGACCAGCCGCGTGGATTCTGGTCGAATCGCTGGCGGGAGAGGAGCGCCGAGGATCGTCGGATGACGGAGTCACAGGACCGCGGTGCCACGGCCGGCACTCGGTCGGCCAGGCCGCGCGAGGAACGCGTGGCATCCCTGGCATCGGTATCGGTTCCGGGTTTCGGCCGCCAGTTCGCCGCATTTTTCCGCCGGGAGCTCGAGGCGGTCGCCCGCGACCGCGTGGGCCTTCTCATGGCGACGCTCCTGCCGCTCGTGCTCGCGGCCGCCGTGCTGGTGGGCTTTTCCGACATCCGCTTCCGCGATCCGCTGATGGTGACCCGGTTCCTCGACCCCGGCGAGAAGGCCGTGCTCGCGGATGCATGGGGCGAGGTGTCGAAGGCGATCGCCACCGATTCGGTCTCGGAACAGGACGCCAGCATTCCGGGGCAGATCCGGGTCTTTCTCGACAGCCAGCCGAAACTGCTGGCCCACCTCAGGGAGCCGTCCACCGCGCGGATCGTCCGCGACGCCCTCGCCGACACGCTGCCGATCGCGCCGGATCGGGAGATCATCGACCCGGGTGGCACGTTCAAGTGGCTGTCGCTGATGAGCATCTGCATGGTGATCCTCGGGTTCGTGACCGGGTTTCGGGAGATCGTCAAGGAGAGGCCGATGCTCGACCTCGAGCGGCGGCACGGCCTGCAGTTCGCCGCCTACGTGATCGCCAAGGTCGCGGCGCTGGCGGTGGTGCTCGCGGCGCAGGTCGCGGTCTTCAGGACCACCGTCGAGCTGGGCTTCCTGCTGCGCGAAGCGCTCGGCGGCGAGTCCCCCGCCGAGATCTACCGGCGCGGGGCGGGCGTGTCGGCGAGTCTCAACTGGCTCGCCGCGGTCGCCTGCGCGGCAATGGGGCTCGTCGTCTCCGCCTGCGTCCGCTCGACCGACAAGGGCGTGCTCGTGGTGCCGCTGTTGATCACGCCGCAGATCCTGCTCGGGGCGACGATCCTGCCGATCAAGGATGGAGTGCTCGCCGTGCTCGCGAAGCTTTTTTCGCCGCTCTACTGGGCGCATCGCGGCTGCCGGAGCGAGGGGGACGGGGTGCCCGACGTCTGGCAGAACCTCGGGACCTACGACCCGGCGTTGTGGATTCCCTGTACGGCGCTCGTCGCGCAGATCGTGGTGGCGACGTTGATCACGATCCTCGTGCTGCGCTGGCAGGAACGGGCCGTGCTCGGCCGCAATCGCGCGGTGCGCTGACACCGCAGGCGGCCGACCTACGGCCCGGGGGCGATGCCCAGCCGGGCCTGCATCTCCTCGAGCGGCACGCCCTTCGTCTCGGGCACGGCCAGCCACGTCGTCAGGCCGAGCGAGGCGATGTAGCCCACCGAGCCGATGGCGAGCCTTGAAGAGCGACTTGCCGCAGGCCATGTCGCGGATGAGCAGGAGCGTCCACCGGTCACCGAAGAGGTCGAGCGAACAGGCGACCGGGCAGATCGACCGCCGCTTCGAGCGCGTGATGTTTCGTGCCATGGAGTGCTTCCCGGGGCGGCCGCGGCTCCGCGACCCCTCGCCTTGACCGTATCACCAATACTTGCATAATGCAAGCGTCAAGGAAGGGCTTCCGGGACGTCGATTCACCAGGCACGAGGACAGCACGATGGCCGCTCTCGATCAGCATCCCACCGTCGTCGCAGTGCGCAGCCGACCCGCGCGGCAGGCTCCGGAGCGCGTCTCCGCGTCGTGGCTGCGGGACGTGTGTCTCGCGGCCGGGGCGGACGACGTCGGATTCGTCGCCATCGACCGCGGCGAGATCGCCGCCGACCGT
>RFUD01000321.1 GCA_009923125.1 Planctomycetia bacterium | reverse complement strand
GCGTCGCCGGGCCGGACGCTGGAACAGCGGCAGTGGACGAAACTCGAGGCCGACGTGGTGCCGCTCGCGCTCGCCCGCGGGGCCAACGCCTCGGCCAGGCTGCGGCAGGCGTTCCAGGACCGCGGGCCGCACGACAAAGCCGAGTCGTTGTACGCGATGGCCCGCGGATTCTCCGACGAAGCGCTCGCGGGGGGCGTCGCCGCGGAACTCGTGGAGGCCCTGGAGGACGCCGAGTTGGTCGTGCGTCGCTACGCCTTCAAGTGTCTGTGCGAGATCGTGCAGCCGGCGGCGGCGGACCGGCTGAAGTATCGTCCCGACGGTCTCCCCGACCTGCGCCGCGAGGGGGCGGCGTGGTGGCGCGGGCAGTTGGAAAAAGGTCTGATTCGACGTCCGGGGGCCGCGTGAGCGGCGCGGTTTGGCGAAGCCTCGGCGCGGGTGATATGCTTTCATGTTCGCGGCCGCAGGCCGCATTTTTCAGTACGTCCCTGCACAGGAGGCGTTCGAGTGCAAATCAAGGTCTCCGCCCGCCACGGCCAGTTGAGCCCCGCATCGCAGTCGAAGATTTCGGCCAAAGTGTCGCGTCTGAAGCGGTATTTCGACCGCCTCACCGCCCTCAACGTGACCGTGGACCTGGGCAACGCCGAGTTGCCGGAAGTCGAGATCGTGGCCTCCGCCGAGCACTTCCACGACCTCGTCAGCCGCGAGCACTCGGGCCAGCTGTGGCGGAGCGTCGATGGGGCGGTGCAGAAGCTCGAGCAACAGTTGCGGAAGCACAAGGAAAAGGTGCGGGACCACAAGCACGTGCAGTCATCGCGGCGCGGCGAGGTTTCGTGACCGCGCCGACGTCCGCTCCACCGCCCATCCCCCGTAGCACGAACACCGCATGAAGTTTTCCGATTTTGTGGCCACCGACGCGATCCGATCCGACGTCGAGGCCGGCACGAAGCCGGCCGTGATCCGCGAGATGGCGGAGGCCCTGGTCGAGGCCGGACGGCTCCCGGCCGGTGAGCTCGAGGGGATCGTGAAGGCGATCATGAAGCGGGAGGATCTCGGCAGCACCGGGATCGGCCGCGGGGTCGCCGTGCCCCACACGAAGCACCCGAGCGTCGATCGGCTCGTGGGCACCGTGGCGGTGAGCCGGAAGGGGATCGACTTCGAGAGCCTCGACGGCGAGCCCGTGCACCTGTTCTTCCTGCTCGTATCCCCTCCCGACCGTCCCGGCGACCACCTGCGGGCGCTGGAGAACATCTCCCGGCAGTTGCGCGACGACACGTTCTGCCGCCGGCTGAAGGCCTCGACCACCCCGGCCGACATCGAGCACCTGCTCGAGGAGGCCGACAGCCACGGGGTGGTCACGTGACGGCCCAGGAGACCATCTCGCGCGAGGTCGTGGTCGGAATCGAGCAGGGGCTGCATGCCCGGCCGGCCGACCTGCTCGCGCGCGAGGCCCGCAAGTGGCAGTCGCGGATCGAGCTCGTCGCCGATCGGCAGCGGGCCGACGGGAAGAGCATCCTCGACCTGTTGACGCTCGCCGCCGAGGCCGGCACCCGACTGGTGGTCGAGGCCACAGGGCCTGACGCCCGGGAGGCCGTGGAGGCCATCGGCCGGCTGTTTGACCGCAATTTTTCCGAACCGAATTCACACGTCTGACCGCTCGTTTCACGACCGCATTCCGACCGCATAACGAACAGAAGGAGCAGCACGAAGCCGCCTGGCGCGAAGCCGAGCGGAGCGTCGATCGCCAGCCGGCCGCCGGGCTTCCGGCCGCCGCGCGATCCGCCCGCCGCCGCCAGTCGAGCCGACTGCGCCCCCCATGCTGAAACTCCAGGGCATCGCCGTTTCCCCCGGCGTCACGATCGGCGAGGCGCTCGTCCTCGACAGCGAGGGCTTCCGCATCCCGCGCCGGTTCGTGGAGCGGAGCGCCGTCGACACCGAGCTCGAGCGGCTCAAGCACGCCGTGGCGGAGACGGCCCGCGAGATCGAGCGCAATCGCGACGCCGTGCGGGCCGAACTGGGCGAGCAGGTCGGCCGGCCGGGCATGCCCGTGAGCCGCACGCTCCGGCGGTACGCGAAGGTGTTTCAGAGCCTCGACAACCACATTTCGCAGCGGGCCCACGACATCTACGACATCGAGAAGAGCCTGCTGCGCAACCTCCTCGGGCAGCGGCGGGAGACGCTGGCGGCGATCTCGCAGCCGGTGATCGTGCTGGCGCACAACCTCACCCCGAGCGAGACGGCGAACCTCGACCGGCGGTTCGTGAAGGGCTTCGCCACCGAGCTCGGCGGGCCCGGCAGCCACACCGCGATCGTGGCCGAGGGGCTGGAGATCCCGGCCGTGGTGGGGCTGGGGCCCTTCCTGGCGGACGTCTCGGGCGGGGAGCCCGTGATCCTCGACGGCCAGCAGGGGCTGGTGATCCTGCAGCCCGACGAGGAGACGATCGCACGCTACCGTCTCGAGGCGGAGGCCGCCCGGTCGGTGGCCGCCCGGCTCGACACGCTCCGCCACGTCCCGGCCGAGACGCTCGACGGCGTGCGGGTGCAGCTCACGGGCAACATCGAGTTTCCCAGTGAGGCGGAGCAGTGCCTGTCGCGCGGCTGCGACGGCATCGGTCTCTACCGCACCGAGTTTCTCTACCTGACGTCGAAGCGGGAGCCCACCGAAGAGGATCACTTCGCCGCCTACAGCGAGGTGGTGCGGGCGATGCAGGGGAAGCCCGTGGTGATCCGCACGCTCGACCTGGGCGCCGACAAGATGCGCACGGAGACCACCCCGGAAGAGGAGCGGAATCCCTGCCTCGGCCTGCGGAGCATCCGGCTGTCGCTGCGGCAGCTGCCGATGTTCCGCACGCAGCTGCGGGCCATCCTGCGAGCCAGCGCCCTCGGGGACGTGCGGGTGCTGTTCCCGCTCGTCTCCACGATCGTCGAGTTGCGGCAGGCGCGGCTGGTGCTCGCCGACGTGATGGAGGATCTCGCCGAGCACGGCATCGCGTTCAATCCCCAGATGCCCGTGGGGATGATGGTGGAGACCCCCGCCGCCGTGATGATGCTCGACGCGTTCATCAAGGAGGTCGATTTCGTCTCGATCGGCACGAACGACCTGATCCAGTACACGCTGGCGGTCGATCGGGGCAACAAGGAGGTGGCCGATC
>RFUD01000033.1 GCA_009923125.1 Planctomycetia bacterium | reverse complement strand
TGGCACGCGCTCGAGGTGCCGGTGCCGGAGACGAGCCGCCTGACGCCCGTCGCGGGCGGACTGCCCGGCCGCATGCCACCGCAAGGCAACGCGCTCACGGAGTCGATCACGGCCACGCTCGCCGATCTCGCCACGCGGGGCACCGGGACCGCCTGGCTCGTGGCGCCTTCGCGCCGCGTGGGCCACGAATGGCTCGAAACCATCGTGCGTCTCGGCCACCCTGTCGCGAATCTCCATGTCACCACGCTCGCCGCACTGGCATTCGACATCGTCGCCGATACCCTCGCCGCCAACGGCATCGAACTTGCCCCGCCCCGCGCCAAACTGGTGGCCGTCGAACGGGTGCTCGATGAGAGTCGGGGCGACCTCGAATCGTTTCGTGACTTTCCTGGACCGGTCCGCCGCCTGGCGGAACGCGTGCTCGCGAGCCTCGAGGCCCTCCGAGCAGCGGGCCTCACGTCGCGCGAGATCGTCCATGGGCTCGGCCGCTCGAAAAAGGCCCGCGATCTCGGGCTCCTCCTCGATCGTTACGTCGCCGCCCTGGATGCTCTTCACCTCATCGATCAAGCCGGTGAACTGGCACTCGCGATCGACCACGTGCGGGCAGGCCGCGTGCCGGTGGCGATCGCGCATGTGCTCGTGCCCGACGACCTCGATCCGCCGCCGCTCGAACGCCGCCTCCTTGACGCCCTGGCAGCCGCACCCTCCGTCACGGTTCGCACCCTCGCCACCGATGCGCCGCTTCCGGCCGCTCCGGCCCGGATCGATACGTCTCGACTGGCAATGTTTCGCGCAGCCGGCGAGGCGAACGAGGTCCGTTACGTCCTCCGCACCGCGATCGCTCACGGCCTACGGTTCGACGAGATCGAGATCGTGCACACCGACGCCGCCACCTATCCACCCCTGGTTCGCGAGATCGTAGCCGCGCTGCCCAGGCCACCAGTGCACGCGGAAGGCGGCGACGATGATCTTCCCGTCACGTTCGCCGAGGGGCTGCCGTTGGCCGATTCGAAGCCGGGCCGAGCCCTCGCGGGCTGGCTCGCGTGGCGACAGGATGGGCATCCACAGTCGGGCCTCGAGCGACTCCTGCGCGATGGAGTACTCACCCTCGGCGAAATCGCCCCGGATGCCCCCTGGGCTGCCGCACTGGTGCGGGAACTCCACAAAGTGAAGATTGGCCGCGGACTCGACCGCACCGTGACCATGCTGGCGGCGGCCGCGGACCGCGCCCAGTCACAGCCCGCCGAGGCGTTCGCGCGAGGGGGTGGCGACGACGACGAGCCCGCCGACGGCGCGACCCCAGAGGAACTCACATGCCGCAAGGATCGGATCACCGGACGCCTCTCGGCACTCGCCACGCTGGCCCGCGTGCTCGCGGAGTGCGAGGGCGGTGACAGCCCGACCGCGGCCCACGTACTCGCGGGGGCCCGCCGGTTCGTCGAAACGCTCTGCCCGGCCGACAGCGAGTTCGATGGGAACGCCCGCCGGCTGATCCTCGACGAGATCGACGCGATGCTCACCTGGCAACGCGAGGGAACGGATGTCGCCGCCCGTGACATGCTCGAATGGCTCGCGCAACTGCCCGCCGAACTCGTCGTGCTCGGCTCGGGTCCCCGGCCCGGCTGTCTCCATGTGAGCGGCCTGACCGGCGGCGGACATGCCGGCCGCCCGTACACGTTCGTGCTCGGCCTCGACGAAAACCGGTTTCCTGGCGGCCGAGTCACCGACCCCGTGCTGACCGACGCCGATCGCACCCTCTTGAACACCCAGCACCCCGATGCCTCACTGACGGTGACCCGTGACGCCGCCGCCAGGAGCCTCGACCACTGGCGACGCCTGCTTACCCGCGTGCGTGGCCACATGTGGCTCGGCTTTTCCTGTCGCGACGTCACCGATGACGCCGAAGTGTTTCCGTCGCCGGAACTCGTCGCGTTCCACGCCCAGGCCACGGGCAATGCCCTGGCTACCGTGGACGATCTCCTGAGTACCCTTCCGGCACCCGAGTCACTGGTGCCTGCAGAGCCCGATCGTGCACTCGACGAATCGCAGTGGTGGCTCGCCACGCTCAGGCCCAACGCGGCGTCCGCCGACGTGCGGGCCGCACTCGCGGCACACCGCGACCATCTGGCACACGGCCAAGCCGCGGTCGCCGCACGGGCGGCGAGCACCTTCACGCCCCACGACGGCCTCGTGACGGCGGCCGGACCCCTCCTCGACCCGCGCCGCGGCCGGGCCGCCTCGCCAAACAGCCTCGAGACGCTGGCAGCCTGCCCGCGACGGTTTTTCTTTCGCTATGGCCTCGGCATCGAGCCCCTCGACGAGTTCGACGAAGACGCCGATCGGTGGCTCACGGCGCTCGATGCCGGCAGCCTCTTGCATACGGTCTTGGAGCGTTTCATGCGCTGCCTGATCGACCGTGCCGAGCTGCCCGATCCCGCACGCCATCTCGACGAACTGCTCGGGATACTCGACGAGGAACTCGCGTCGAGCAGACGCCGCACCCCGCCGCTCACCGACCTCGCGTTCACCGCCCGCCGCGACGAGCTGCGCACGGCCATGCATACGTTTCTTCACGACGAAGCGAGGGCATGCCGCGAGTCGGGCCGCAGACCGATCGCCCTCGAGGCCGCGATCGGCATCGAGTCGGAGTCGGCGGCCACGCCGTTCGATACACCGGAGCCAGTGGAGGTGCCGCTCGCACCGGGCGAGACACTCCGGCTCCGCGGCCGGATCGACCGGATCGACGTGCGAGATACAGGCGGCACAGCCGCCTACACGCTTTGGGATTACAAGAGCGGCAGTGGCCACGGGTTTCCGTCGAGTGGAGACAAGGATCCGTTCGCCGGTGGCCGCAAACTGCAGCACGGGCTGTACATCGTGATGCTGCGCACGCGGCTGGCCGATCCGACCTGCCCGGCTGCGGGCGGCGACGTGGAACGGTTCGGCTACTTCTTTCCGACCCGATCGGGCAAGGGGCGGCGTTTGGAATGGACGGCCGCGCAGCTTGCCGAGTGCACGAGTCTCGTGCGACGACTCGCCGAGATCGCCCGCCGAGGTGTTTTCCTCCCCACGAGCGACCCCGACGACTGCACGCACTGCGATTTCAACGTGGTGTGCGGTGACGCCGCGAAGGTCGCCCGCAACGCCACGCGACTGGTAGCGGCGTCGGAACCATTGCGTGGACTGTTCGGCGACCTCCGCGTCGAGCCGCGAGCCCGAGCCGTCCCCGAGGTCCGCCGCGTCCATGAAGCACCGCTCGATCTTTCGCCCCACCCAGCCATACCCGCACTGCCGCCCGATGAGCAGGTCCGCCATCGCATCCGCACCGACCTGGTGACGACGCTTCTCGTCGAGGCGGCGGCGGGCACCGGAAAAACCACCTGCATCGTCGACCGGATGCTCGCACTCGTGCGCACGGGTGCGGCCAAGCCCGAAGGGATCGTGGCGGTCACCTTTACGAAGAAGGCCGCGGGCGAGTTGCGTCGTCGGTTTCGCGAGAAACTCCAGCGGGCCGCGGCCGGGGCGACGGACGCGGTCGAGCAGGCACGTTTTGCCGCCGCGCTCGCGCGGATCGACTCGATGGTGATCGGCACGATCCACTCGTTCGCCGGCCGGCTGTTGCGCGAGCGGCCGCTCGAGGCGGGCGTCGACCCAGGCTTTCGGGAACTCGACGAAGCAGCCGACCGGCTCCTTCGGCGGCGGGCCTGGCGGGAGTTCGTGACCGCCGCTCCCGCCGACCATCCCCAACTGCTCGCCGATCTCAATGCGGTGGGCCTGCGGCTCGGCGATCTCTCAGGGCTCTTCGTCGATCGCTTTGCCACCTATGGCGACGTCGAGCAGTGGCCGACACCCGCCGTCGATCCACCCGACGTCGCCGCCGTGGTGCAGGCGGTGGAGGCCTTCGTGGCCCGGATCGAAGCGGAGGCGTTTCCCGATCCAGCCCTGCGCGGCACCGACGAACTGATGACCGCGCTCGAGCAGTTCGCCCGGATGGTTCGGCGCTGCGATACGTCATCGATCGCGGCCGTGATGGATGTCCTCCAGGAAATCGACCGTTCACCAAAAATCACTCAGGGCTCATGGCCGGGCGGCGGCGCGACGCCTGCCCAACAGCGCGAGGCAAAGAAGGCCGCGGCGCTCGGCTGGCAGACGGCATGGGACAATCTCCGCCAGACCGTCGCGCTGCCGGCGCTCTGGCAGTGGCGGGCCCACCGGTATCCCGTGGCAATCGCGGCGCTTCAGGCGGCACGCGATGTCTACGACCGCCTCCGGGCCGAGCGCGGTGGGCTCTCATTTCAGGATCTGCTCTGGAAGGCGGCGCGGCTCCTTGCCGGACATCCCGAGGTACGAAGAAGTTTTCGCGACCGCTACACACACATCCTGGTGGACGAGTTTCAGGACACCGACCCCGTGCAGGCCGAGATGCTGCTTCTGCTCACGGCCGGCGACCCTGACGAAACCGACTGGGGGAAGTGCGTACCCGTGCCGGGATCGCTGTTCGTCGTCGGCGATCCGAAGCAGTCGCTCTATCGCTTCCGCCGGGCCGATATCGTCACCTACACGGCCGTCCGCGACATCGTGGCGGCATGCGGCGACGTCCTCGCCCTGACCACCAACTTCCGCAGCCGTGGCGACCTCGTCGACTGGGCGAACGAGGTCTTTGAGGCGGAGTTTCCGCCGGCGGCCACCGTGGAATCACCGTCATTCACGCCGAGCACCTCCGGCCGCCGTGAGACACCCCCGAACGGCGACGAAACGGGCTGGCTCACCGGCATCCGCACGTTGCGGTTCGTTCGTAGTGGCAACGCCGGCGATCATTGGGCCGAGAGGGAGGCGCACGAGATCGCATCCTTCATCAAGGGGGCGATCGACGCCGGACTGGCGGTGCCAAGGACCGTCGACGAAACGACGAAGGGTGCGACCGGCCGTTGCCGGCCGGGTGACTTCCTGATCGTGGCTCGCGAACGAAAGCATCTCGGCATCTACGCGGCGGCGCTTCACGCGGCCGGACTGCCGGTCGAAGTGACCGGCACGCTCGGCGAGAACCAGGCCGAGCCGCTTCGGGATCTGCGCACGTGCCTCGCGACCCTCGCCGATCCAGACGATCCCGTGGCGACCCTGGCGCTGTTGCGAGGCAGCGTGTTTGGGTTCAGCGACGCCGATCTGTTCGCCTACAAGCAGGCCGGCGGGCGGTTCGGCGGTACGATCGACGTGCCCTCGGGGCTCGACGCGGCGCTTGCGGCGCGGTTCAGCGGCGCCCGCGGGGCCATTGCCCGCTGGCGGACATGGTTGCGGCACTTGCCCGTTGCCGCGACCGTGGAGCGCGTAATCGACGACGCGGGGCTGTTCCTGATCGCCGCCGACGCCGACGGTGAGGCCGGACCCCGCGGTTGGGCCGTTGCCGGATTGCTGCTCAAGTATCTCGAGCGACTGCGGGCCGCGCGGCTCGAAGTCGTGTCACTCCACGACTGTCTCGACCTGCTCGACGACCTCATCGACTCGGCCACTCGTGAGGAATTCGATCCTCTCACGATCGACGCGCCCTCGACGGACCGCGTGCGGGTCATGAACCTCCACAAGGCAAAAGGCCTCGAGGCACCCGTGGTGTTCCTCGCCGATTTCCAGAGGCGAAGGGCAGGGGAGGAGACGGCCGACGGCCCGTATCTTCACATCGACCGCACAGGCGACCGCACGACCGGCTGGCTCGCAGTCACGCATTCAGTCGGCTGGGCGAAAAAGATTGTCGCCGCGCCGCCCGGCTGGGAAACCTTCTGCCAGCGCGAGCGGATGTTCGAGCAGGCGGAACAAATCCGGCTCGACTACGTGGCCGCCACGCGGGCAGGCAGCGGCCTGGTTGTGTCGCTGTTCGAGAAAGCGGAGAAAGTGCCACAAGGGGAGCCTGAGACGTTCGTGGCGGTCGGTGCATGGGAGCGATTTGCGTCCTACCTCGTCGGTGCCCCCGACCTGCCGCCGATTTCTGCGACGGCCTCATCGCGTGCCGTCCCGGCCCCGCCGAGCGTGAACATCCCCGCCCTTGGCGAAACGATCCGCGGCCGCATCGCGACCTCCCTGGAACGGACGTTCGCGCGAATTTCGCCACGGGAACTCCTGACCGAGCCAGCCGAGGGTATCCGGTTCACGGGCGATGGCCTGGGGGAATCCTGGGGTCGCGCCATCCATCGGCTGATCGAACTGGCGGCCCGCGCCCCGGGGCTCGACCTCGAAGCCGCTGCAGCCACGGTGCTCTCGGGCGAGGGCGTGTTGCCGATGTATCGCGACCGAGCGGTCGCGATCGTGCGCGACGTGCTCGCGAGCCCGGTGTGGCAGCGGGCCCAGGCGAGCGGTGCACGATTCGTGGAGGTGCCGTTTCTGATCCATGTTCGTGGCGCGGATCTGCCTGAACGGGTGCGGATTCTCACCGGAAGCGGTGGCCCGCTGCCGACGGTGATCCGCGGCGTGATCGATCTCGTGTTTCTGGATGCGGCCGGTGTGTGGAAGGTGGTCGACTGGAAGACCGACGCCGTCATGCAAGACAGCGCACATTTGCTCGAAGACCATTACCGGCCCCAGGTCGAACTCTACGCCGACTGCTGGCGGCTGCTGCCATATCACGCGTTTTCCGGAGCACCCTGATGACGAGTCCCGCCGACCCCACGATCACTTGTCCACACTGCAAGGGGGACGTACGGCTCACCGAGTCGCTGGCTGCCCCGCTCGTCGAGGCGACCAGGGCCCAATACGAAGCAAAGCTCCAGGCCGAGCGCGCCGCGATCGCCAAGGCCGAAGCGGAAAAAGCCCGGCTCTCCCTCAAGGCAGACCTCGACCGACAGGCGCGGGATCTCGCCGACTTGAAGGGCGTGATCGCCGACCGCGATGCAAAGCTCGCCGACGCCCAGAAAGCGCAGGCCGAGGCCATCAGGAAACAGCGTGAACTCGACGACGCCAAGCGGGAACTCGACCTCTCGGTGGAGAAGAAAGTGCAGGAGTCGCTCGCCACCGCCCGAGCCCAGGCAAAGCAGGAGGCGGAGTCCGATCTCAAACTCAAGATGTCGGAAAAAGAGCAGACGATCCTGGCGATGCAGAAGCAGATCGAGGACTTGAAACGGCGGGCGGAACAGGGTTCGCAGCAACTCCAGGGCGAGGTCCAGGAACTCGAACTCGAGGGCGTCCTCAAGCACACGTTCCCTGGCGACGTGTTCACGCCGGTGGCGAAGGGGGAGTTCGGCGGCGATGTGGTCCAGGCCGTCGCCCGCGGCGAGGGGCTCCTCTGCGGCACGATCCTCTGGGAGTCGAAGCGCACGAAGAACTGGAGTGACGGCTGGCTCGTGAAGTTACGCGACGATCAGCGGGCGGCGAAGGCCGATCTTGCCGTGATTGTCAGCCAGGCACTTCCGAAGGGGATCGAGACGTTCGGCCACGTGGACGGCGTGTGGGTGACGAGCACGCGCACGTTTTTGCCACTGGCTGTCGCCCTGCGGCACACACTGCTCGAATTGGCCCTTGCTCGTCAGGCGGGCGAAGGGCAGCAGACGAAGATGGAACTCGTCTATCAGTATCTCACGGGCCCGCGGTTCCGGCAGCGGGTCACCGCAATCATGGAAAAGTTCGAGGAGATGTCGGCCGATCTCGTGAAAGAGCGGGCGACGATGACGAAGCTCTGGGCCCGTCGCGAGATGCAGATCCAGGCGGTGCTCACGGCCACGGCAGGAATGTATGGCGATCTCCAGGGTATCGCCGGGCAGGCGATCGAGACGATCGAGGCCCTCGACATCTCGCGCATCACCGGTCCGCATGGTTCTTCTGAAAAGCCTTCGTGAACCCACTGGTTCCCTCGGCTACAGGAGTCCCTCGTTTCGCAGGCGGGCCTCAACCGTGTCGGCCATGTCGCGCGCCTGGGCCTCGAGCTCCTCGAGTTCTTCCTCGTCCTCGTTGTCGGCGGCCCGGCGGGCGAGATACAAGAGGTAGTTGGCCTCATTGCGCCAGGCTTTCAGCCAGTCGGGCCGCGTGGAGACAGGCCGGTAGATGAGCCGCTCGAGCCGATCGAACTCGTCGCCTGCAAATGTCACGTGCCGTGGGCCGGAAAGTCGGTGTAGCCCGCGGCGCCTGTCGGCGAGTACCAGGCGGCCATATCGGCCGGCTCGGCCAGCGGCCAGCCGTGGCGGAAGCGGGCGACGAGATCCGGGTTGCTGATGAACGGCCGGCCGAAGGCGACGAGATCGGCAAGCCCCTCGGCCACCACCTTCTCGGCCGATTCCTGCGTGTATCCGCAGTTCCCCATCAGCGGACCGGAGAACACGCGGCGAAACTCCGCCAGCGTCATCGGCTCGCCCAGGTTGTGAAATCCGAACGCCAGCCCGTCCACGACGTGCAGGTAGGCGAGGCCGCACCGGTCGAGCATCGTGGCCACGTGCGTGAACTGCTCACGGAAGTTCGGCGATCCCATGTCATTGAACACGCCGTTGGGCGAGATCCTGACGCCCACGCGCCTCGCCGGCCACTCCGCCGACACCGCCTCGACCACCTCCCGCAGGAGCCGTGCCCGCTTCTCGATGCTGCCGCCGTAGTCGTCGGTACGGAGGTTGGTCTTCGACTGCAGGAACTGGTCGATGAGATACCCGTTCGCCGCATGGACCTCGACACCGTCGAACCCGGCCGCACGGGCCCGGGCAGCGGCTCGCCGGTAGTCGGCGATGACACCGGCGATCTCCCGGGTCTCCAGGGCTCGCGGAGTCTCGTACGGCTTCTTGCCGAACGGCGTGTGAATGCCGTCGCCATCGATCTTCACGGCCGACGCTGACACCGGCGGGCTGCCGTCATGGAAGTCGCTGTGCGAAGCCCGGCCCATGTGCCACAACTGCAGGAAGATGCGTCCGCCCGCGGCGTGCACGGACGACGTCACCTGTCTCCACCCGGCCTCCATCGCATCGGTGTAGATACCTGGCGACTCGAGCCAGCCGTTGGCCTGCTCGGAGATCGTCGTGGCCTCGGAGATGATCAGTCCGGCGGATGCACGCTGCACGTAGTACTCCGCCATTGTGGCATTCGGAATGCGCCCGGTGCCGGCACGGCCGCGGGTCAGCGGTGCCATCACGACCCGATTCGACAGCGTGAGGTCGCCGAGTTGAAAGGGATCCAGCAGCGTGCGGGGGCGGGATGAGGCGTTCATCAGCCGAAACTCCATGGCCTGTGGGTGGCGGACCGCGACAGTGTAACGACCGTGCACGGAACGGCGTCCAGTGAAAAACGGCGGGGGACTTTCGTCCCCCGCCGCCTCGCGCACGTCTGGCGATCGTCCGTCAGCCGCTACTTCCTGCAGCAGCCGAGCTCGCAGCAGCCAGACTCACAGCAGTCGCAGCAATCGCAGTGCTGGCAATCACACTGCGGGCAATCACACCGCGGGCAATCGGCAACCGGGTTGCCGACGATGGCGGGCACGAAGCCGAGCACCGCCCAGAGCAGGAAACTGTTCATGAGAAACCACCTTTTAATGTGGAAACTGAATCGATCCATCCACGTCACGACGTGTGATCGTGGAGAAGCCGGCAGAACGCGGCGCTCGATTCAGTTCCGCCAGACGCCAAACAGGATCCGCGCTGGGCGGATCGGCACGGCGAGCGAGGTCGCCAGATACTCCCGGCTGACGCCGGACACCTGCGGCGCAAGCACCGCGATGGCCGCCGGAGCAACGGCCGCGTGCCCGGGGACGAACCCGGCGGCGGGGCCGCTCGATGCCGCCAGCGGTTGATCATGCCGGGCAGTCAGTCGACAACTGCAAGGCTGCTCGGTCCTCTCGAGCGGTCGAGCGTCGCCCGCGATGGCGCACAGCGGGCACGTGTCGGGAGGCTCGACATCACACCGCGGAGGCGACTCGACACCCTCCGGCGCAGCACAACAGGGCCGCTGGCAGCCATCGCACGGGCCCTGCGGCATGGCCTGAGCGACGACCGTCGCACATGCCACCATCGCCCATACAAGTCGCTTTGCAAGGCTCATGACCGCCACGACTCCTCCGCTCGTCGCATATTCTACGCAGCCAGATCTCAAAAGGCCTGCCTCTCCTGTCCGGCGGCCTATAATCAGGGCGTCGTTCTCCGGCGACGGCCGGGGAGATAACCACCTGGCGGCGATCTCGCAGTGATCGTGGCGGCTGGGATTCCTCTCGCGAAAGGAGGTGGTCTAGTGACGCAAGACTGTACCGGAGGGCTGCGCCGATAGCGGCGAGTCGACGGGCCTGCCGTTGATGCAGCCCACCAAATGGTTCCTACGGCTGCCGCCTCCTTGTGGGGCGGCAGTCTTTTTTTGTAAGTACCGGTGGTCACTGCACGCCGAGGACCAGGGCGGCCAGAGGCTGCCGATGCACGACCGACTCATCGCAAAGCGATGAGCAACGTGCCCATCACCATTGCCAGCTACCCGAAAGGTACCAGCCGTTGAGGGTGAAACTACTGGGTGTGTGCCGCATGCTGTTGGTCGACAGCGAGCCGATGTCGAGCGGAAGTACGTTGGTGCTCGTCTCGTAGGTGGAGAATGGGTTGACGAACACCGCGGCCTTGAATCCGGATTCGAACGAAAGAATGGAACCTCGTGCGAAGCGGTGCTTGTAGCCGACGCCGAGTTTCGTGTCGCCTGTCCATACCACCTGTGTTACTGGCTGGCTCCTGATCGATTCGGCGTCTACCCTGCTTGCATATACCCCGGCGAAGGAATACTGGGCCGGCTGCATCGAGCCGGCCAACACCGCGCCGCTCAACTCACCCACGAACGCGAATCCGCGTGGCAGCGCGCTTTGAGATGTCACGCCGAGGCGTGGTCCGGCGCCTGTGAACGTCGAGGTGTTATTGAGCGTGATGGACTGGAGGTCTGGGTTGGCAGGAGCGACGACCGGCGGCACGGGATCGATGTTCGGGTCATTGTAGAACGTCGAAATCAGACGTTCCTGCAGATGCACCCAACTTACGCCACCGAACAGTCGCACCTGCGTGGTCGAGCCGATGTTCACCGTCTGGCCCATGTCGAGATTCACCAGGTCGTAGTCAAACGAAACATCTCCCTGGGCCGATTTGAAGTGAAAAATGCCCACCTGGTTGGCGGTCTCTGACGTGGACGGGCCCGTCTGGCTGAACGGGGAAATCCACTGTGTGCTGAGATTGCTGACCGGGACGAACGTTGAATCGTTCGTGCGGAGATGCTCCCAGTTGATGCGAATGTCCTTGCCGGAGCAGGGCCGCGTGTACCTCGCGCCGACGGTGAAGCCGGGCTGATAGGCCGGATTTGACCCCTTCCCGGTTTCTATACCAGCACTCATGAGAGAGTTGGGGAACAGTCCGCGTGGTGTGTCGGAGGGAGGGGCGTGGCCCCGACCGGAGACAC
>RFUD01000320.1 GCA_009923125.1 Planctomycetia bacterium | reverse complement strand
CGGGGTGGCACCCTGACCGTTCGGCGTCGTTCGCGCCCCTTTCGCAGCGGCCAAGTCAGCGTTGCGAGCCGCTCTCGGCACCGCTACCCTCCGCCAGCTGGTTGCGTCGCCCGAGCGACTCCCCGCGGCCCGGATCGACATCATGCTTTTTCGTTCCGCCGTCCTGCTCGCCTGCCTCGCTGTCGTGCCGTTCCTGGCCATGTTCTCGCACAAGATCCCGCGGGAATGGCGTGTCTCGCCCCGGACCGCGGCACGCGTGCCGCCCGCTCCTGCAGACAGCCCGTCGCCAGCCGCCCCGGCGGACAGCCGGCCGTCCGCCGGCCCGGCGGCGAGCGGGCCCCCCGTCGCCGCCGATCCCCCGGCCACCGTCGAGGAGCAGCTGCGAAACCTCGGCGCCGTCTCGATCGCCTGCGTGCCGCTGGCGGGCGGCACGATCCATCGCTGCTCGTGCCGCGTGGCTGCCGATCCATCCGGTCAGCTGCAGCGGGTCTTCCAGACTTCGAATCCGGATCCGTCGGTGGGGATGCGCAACCTGCTCGGGCAGGTGCAATTCTGGAAGCACCGGCTGGCATCCATGGCCGCTCCGCGCGAGCCCCGCCTGCGCTAGCCCGTCGCCCCCGATCCGCCATGCACAAGAGGCCGCGCCACAAGCCGACGAAGCCGCCAGGCCTCTCCGGCGGCCGCACGGTGCTGCGGCTCTGGACACCCCCGCTGGTGGACGGCCCGCGGCGACGTCGGCGGCGACCGCCGCGGCGCAGGCCGAAGCCCGCCGCGCGAACCGTCCCGCCCGGCCTCCACCGGCGGACCGAGGACCTGGCGCGGCTGGAAGCGGCGCTGTTCGTTTCGCGTCAGCCGCTCACGCCCCGGCGCCTCGCGAAACTCGCGCGGCTTCCGGACGGGACCAAGGCCCGGGCGCTGCTGCGGGAACTCCGCCGGCTCCAGGACGAGTCGGGGGCGGCATTCCGGGTGGAACAGATCGCCGGCGGGTTCCAACTGCTCACCCGCCCGGCTCTTGGCCCGTGGGTCCGGCGGGTGCTCGCCACGCCGCCGGAGAATCGGCTCTCGACCGCGGCCCTCGAAACGCTCGCCATCGTCGCCTACCGGCAACCCGTCACCCGCGCGGAGATCGAGGCGATCCGCGGCGTCGGCTGCGAGGAAATGGTGAGACAGTTGCTCGAGCGGGACCTCGTGGCGATCGGCGGCCGCACCGAAGACCTCGGCCGGCCGCATGTGTACCAGACCACGAACAGGTTTCTGCAAGCCTTCGGGCTCGCGCGGATCGAGGACCTGCCGGTGCTCGATCCACCGCCGGCGCCGACTGCGGGCGATGCCGCTGGCGAGCCACCCGTCTGAAAAACCGGACGTCGTGACACTTGCACTTCCGGCAGCGGGGCGACAAACTTTCCCGGCCCGAGCACCACTTCCGTCCCCACCGAGGAGCTTTTTCCGTGACGATCGTTGCGCACCCGCGAGGACATCGAGACGTTTTGGCCGCTGACGTGTTCTCCTGGAACGAACTCCCCGAACTCATGGCCGCGGAGGAGCTGTTCGACGCCGCCCGCTTCCCGGAGTCCGACGACCGTGTCATCGTGGCCCGTGGCGACGAAGACGAGGACGAGGACGACGACGATGAAGACGACTTCGAAGACGACGACGAAGACGATCTCGACGACGAGGATGAAGACGACGACGAGGACGACGAAGAACTCGAAGGCGAAGACGAGGAGTGGGAGGAAGTCGAGGACGAGGACGAGGAGGAGGACGACGACTCCGAAGAGGACGAGGACGAGGAAGATTCCGACGAGGATGACGAGGAGTGGGAAGACGACGACGAGGAGTGGGAGGACGACGAAGAGGAGGATGAGGACGACGCGGACGACGACTGACGACCGTCCGCTCCCCGGCTGCGTCCCGCAGGTTGGTCCCTGCCGGCGGGATCAGGGCTTCGATGCGGCCGCCGAGGAATTGGCTTCGATGCGCACGATGCGGCCTCTGCGTTCCGCGTCGATCGCCACGCGGTCCCCCGCCGCGGCGAGTTTCGCGAGCATGTCCTGCTGATCGACGAGCGGCTGCCCGTCCACCGCCACGATCCGGTCGCCGAGTTGCACGCCCGCCACCGCCATCGGCGACCCGGGCGACACGCGCACGACCACGGGCGCCCGCGGCTCTCCAGGATCGCTGCGGACGCCGACACCCCACCGCGGCCGGGAACCGACCGTCACCATCTCCGCAGCGGGTGCTTCGAGCGCCCGCCGCGTGGCCGGGGACTCCCGGCGACAGTCGTCGCGAAAGCCGCGCGGCGGCCCCGGGTCGTCGGCGACGGCCGTGACGAAGTCGAGGACGAGCCTCGTGACCGGCTCCATGCCGGACACGTTCACCAGGTGCGTGTCGTCGCTGGGACGGTGATACTGGTCGTGCAGTCCCGTGTGGAACATGACGGTGGGAATCCGGGCGGCGATGAACGGGTAGTGATCGGAGTCGTCGGTGATCTCCCAGTCGAACACGAGTTCGAGCCGCGTGGCCGCGTTGGCCTCGACGCACGCCATCCGCAACCCCTCGGCGGAACGCGCTCCGAACACCTCGAGCCGCTCGCCACGCAGCCGGCCGATCATGTCGAGGTTCACGGAGAACACGAGCGTGGAGGATGCAAGCCGCGCCGGGCGCACACGCAGAAAGTGATACGAGCCGAGCAACCCCTTCTCCTCACCGTCCCAGAACGCGATCAGGATGGGCCGGCGCGGCGGACTGGGAAGGTGGCCGATCGCCTCGGCCAGTTCGAGGAGCCCGGCGACGCCCGACGCGTTGTCGTCGGCGCCATTGTGGATGAATCCCGTCGGCCCGTAACTGTTGCGCGCGTTGCCGTAGCCGACATGGTCGTAGTGCGCCCCCACCACCACGAGCTCGTGAGCGACGGCGGGATCGCGGCCCGGCACGACCGCGAGGATGTTGCGCATGCCACCGAAGCCCTGAAAGAACGTGCCGTCGTCCCCGGCGGGGGTGACGGCGAGCCTTTCGAGCGCCGCGACGATGTAGGCACCGGCCGCCCGGCCGCCGCGACTGCCCCCCTCCCGTCCTTCGAACGCATCATCTGCCAGCGCATGGACGTGACGGCCCGCCTCCTCGGCCCGGATGCTCGCGCGGGCGTCCGAC
>RFUD01000319.1 GCA_009923125.1 Planctomycetia bacterium | reverse complement strand
GGCGGAGGGCTGGAGAGGGGCCGGACGACGCATCGCGTCGCCCGCCCTCGGATTATTCAGGAACCCCCTGCCCTTGCCTAGGGACGGCGTGAAGACGCGCGTACAGCCGATCCACCAGTGTTTCCCGCGTGTCGGCGTCGGTGCCGGCGGTCACGCCGATGCGCAGGGTCGGCGCCGTGTTCGCCTCGGCGAGCGATCGTGTCGCCCGGGCGGCCCCGTCCGCGTCGGGGAACACGGCGACGAGCTCGTCGCCGCCCAGCCGGGCGACGAGCGTGGCCCCCGCGGACAGGTCGCGGAGTCGATCGGCCGCCAGCCGCAGGGCGTGGTCGCCGGCGAGAAATCCCCGCTGCTCATTCACGGCCTTCAGCCCGACGACATCGACGATCAGGAGCGTCACGCCGGCGAACGACACCCGGGCGTTGAGCCAGGCCTCGAAATCCCCCCGCGTCGCCAGCCCCGTCACATGGTCCGTCGCCATCCGACCTCGCGTCCGCGCAGCGCCGC
Source organism: Planctomycetia bacterium (assembly GCA_009923125.1). Lineage (GTDB taxonomy): Bacteria > Planctomycetota > Planctomycetia > Pirellulales > UBA1268 > RGVT01. The sequence goes on along the minus strand of RFUD01000319.1, from coordinate 2,675 downwards.
ACCGATGGCCGTGGCGGCCTGAAGATGGAGACGATGGGGATCGAACCCACAACCCCCGCCTTGCAAAGGCGGTGCTCTCCCAATTGAGCTACGTCCCCGGTCTGACCGGCCTCCGGGGCCAAACCCCGGACTCCAACCGACTGCGCGCGCCAAGATTCGAACTTGGGACCTCCACCTTATCAGGGTGGCGCTCTAACCAACTGAGCTACGCGCGCGGGCATGCTGTCGGGCCGGCCGCATCGGCTCGCCCCGACGGAACCGAGTGTAGGTGTGGTGGGGCGGTCGCGGAAGGGGCGCGATCGCCGCCGCCGGCCCGCTCCGCTTCAAAATGGCGCTGGCGCGGCGGCCGATTCCCGGTATTTTTTCCGGGAACTCCCAGGAAGGAACCTCTCCCATGACCACGACGGTCTCCCGCCCCCGCGTCCCCCTCCTCTCGGCAGTGATCGCGTTCCTGCCGGTCGTCGCCGTGAGCACGGCCTCCCCTGCCGCCCAGCCGACGGTCGAGTATGCCCTCGGTCTCTCGCCCTTCCAGAAGAACGTCGACTACGACCGGGTCGAGGCGGATCAGGCCAAGTCGTGCACGATCAAGATGGAGAAGGAGGGCGGTCTGAGCGCCTGGGTGGTGCGCGGGCCCCGCGGCGAGATCCTACGGCTGTTCGCCGACACCAACGGCGATCGCGTGGTGGACCGCTGGAGCTATTACAAGGACGGCGTCGAGGTGTATCGGGACGTCGATTCCAACCACAACACCAAGGCCGATCAGGCCCGGTGGCTCGGTGCCGGCGGGAGCCGCTGGGGCATCGACGAGGACGAGAACGGCAGCATCGATGCCTGGAAGACGATGTCCGCCGAGGAGGCGACGGCCGAGATCGTCGATGCGCTGCGGAGCCGGGATGCGGCGATGTTCACGCGGCTGCTGCCGACCCAGGCCGACCTCCAGGCGGCTGGTTTCGAGGAGCCGCTGCTCGGCGATCTCACGGCCCGGGTGACGGCCGCGGCCAAGGGGTTCGCGAAACTCGCCGCCGCCCCGCAAAACACGCTCGGGCCGAAGGCGCGGTGGAACAACATGCTCGCGCCGCAGCCGGGCACGTTGCCGGCCGGCGCGGCGGGCGTCGGCAAGGATATCGTCGCCTACGACAACGTGGTGGCTCTCGTGGACGGGGGCGACGGCAAGTCGGGGAGCGGCCAGGTGTATGTCGGGTCGCTGGTCCGCATCGGCGACACGTGGCGGCCCGTCGATCTGCCGCAGCTGCCCGGCGCCCAGGGAGAGATCGCCGACACGCCCGGATTCTTCTCGCCCCGGATCGGTGAGCGGAGTGACGCGGGGCCTGCCGGCCAGGAGAGCGAGAAGCTCAAGCCGCTGCTCGTCAAGCTGCGCGACATCGAGGCCCGGCTCGCCAAGGCCGATCCCGCGGCGCGGAAGCCTTTGGCGGCGGAGCAGATCGGGCTGCTCGAACAGGTCGTCGTGGCGGCCGACGCTGCCGAGAAGCCGTTCTGGGTGAAGCAGTTGGCGGAGACGATCGCCGCCGGCGTCCAGGACGGCGGGCTCGCCGACGGCATCACGCGACTGGAACAGCTGGCCACCGCCGTGGCGGCCGACGACGCCCTCGCCGCCTTCGTGAGGTTTCGGCTCGCGTCCGCCCGGTATGCGGCCGCCATGCAGCAGCCGGGGGCCGATGTGGCGAAGGTTCAGGCGACATGGCTCGAGGAGTTGAAGCAGTTCGTCGAGAAGTATCCGCAGGCTCCGGACGCCGCCGAGGCGATGCTGCAGATGGGCATCGCGGACGAGTTCTCGGGCAACGAGAAGGAGGCGCTCGCCCGCTACGCCGCGATCGTGCAGGGCTTTCCGGAGTCGCTCTCGGCCCGCAAGGCGCGGGGCGCGGCCCGTCGGCTCGAGAGCGTCGGGAAGCCGCTCGCGTTGTCCGGCACGGGCGTCGATGGCAAGCCGGTGTCGGTGGAGTCGCTGCGCGGGCGGCCGGTGCTCGTGCACTACTGGGCCACGTGGTGCGAGCCCTGCAAGGTGGACATCGCCCAGATCCGCGAGCTCTACGCCAAGTACGGGCCGAAGCGGTTTGGGGTGGTCGGCATCGCGCTCGACACCGACAAGGCCCAGCTGTCGAGGTTTCTCGCGTCCAAACCCACGCCTTGGCCGCAGATGCACGAGGCGGGCGGTCTCGACGGCCGCCTGGCCGAGGAGTTGGGGGTGCTGACGCTGCCGACGATGTTCCTGCTCGACGCCCAGGGGAACGTGGTCGATCGCAACCTCGTGATCTCCGACCTCGAAAAGAAGCTCGAGTCTCTCCTCGGCGGGAATTAGCCGGGCCAGCGCATCCTGCCCGTTCCTGATCCTGTCCGGCGTTGCCGCGGGGCGAGCGGTCTGTTATTCACCGCACCGCCGCGGGCAGAGTGCCGCGCGGAATGTCGCTCCCGGAGCCATGCGATGCCAGTGCCCCTGTTCGCACTCGCCGTGAGTCCCGTGCTGTGTGCCATGAGCGTGGTGCAGATCCTCGGGCTGGTCGCGGCCGGGCTGTCGCGGTTGACCGAGGGCACCGCCCACGAGCGCGTCTGCCAGTGGCTGCTCGTGATCTCCTTGGCGGCCGTCGGCGGGATGTGCGGCTTTGCGCTGCAGTTCGGGGCGGCTGCGGCCGCCGTCTGCGCCGTCACGCTGACGATGA
>RFUD01000318.1 GCA_009923125.1 Planctomycetia bacterium | reverse complement strand
AGTGCCCTCCCGCCTCCCATGCTGACGCTGCTTACGAACGACGACGGGATCTTCGCTCCGGGCCTCGCGGCCATGGAACGCGCCCTGCGGCGGATCGGCGAGGTCAGCGTCGTGGCACCGTCCACCGAGCAGAGCGGTGTCGGGCACGCCATCACGTTCCTCACGCCGCTCACCGCGAAGGAGATCTTCGACGGCCCGCGAAGTCGTGGCTGGGCCGTCGACGGGAGCCCCGCCGACGCGGTGAAACTCGGCATCTCGGAATTCTGCCCGCGGCGGCCCGACGTGGTCGTGAGCGGCATCAACGCCGGCCTCAACGCCGGGATCAACGTGCTCTACTCGGGTACGGTGGCGGCGGCGGTCGAGGGGGCGTTTTTCGGGATCACGAGCATCGCGGTCTCGCTGGAGTACGACGAGCACGCCGACTTCGATCGGGCTTCCGAGATCGCGATCGACGTGATCGGGGAGTTGCTGTCGCGGTCACCGCCTGCCGGCAGCCTCTACAACATCAACATCCCCACCCGCGCGCTCTCGGGACGGCCGTCGCTGCGGGTCGTGCCGATGAGCACCGCCCGCTACGGCGAGGCCTTCGAGCGCCGCGTCGACCCCCGTGGCCGCCCCTACTACTGGGCGACCAACGAGCCCCCGCCCCCACCGTCGCCTTCGGAATCGGACGTCACGGCGCTGGCGGCGGGGGACGTGACGCTGACGCCCCTGCACTTCGACCTGACGCGCCGCGTGGTCATCGACGACCTGTCGCGGGGAACCTGGCACATCCAGCCCCGGGCCTGAACCGCGCACGTCGGTCAGCGACGGAGCCAGAGACTGAGGCCAAGTGCGGCAGCCACCAGCAGGGCCACCGCGACCACGGCCCAGAATCCGAGCGGCAGCCCCGCGAACTGCCTGTCGAGGAGGTTGCGCGTGTCTTCCGCCTTGGCGGCGCGCGCCGGGGCGGCACGTCCCGGCCCCGGGGCCGTGGGAGCCCCGAATGAAAGCGACGACAGGTCGATCGCATCGCCGCCGGTGGGCGCAGGCACCTTCGGCGTGACGGCCGGCGGTGCCGGCGGCGGCACCGGTCCCCGCCTCGGCGGCTGGATCGGGCCGCTGCCTCCCGGCCGCACGGCGCGTCCGGAACTGCTGCTGGGCCCGCTGCGCAGCACCGTGCCGGGCGGCGGCATCGAGCGGGCGTCGGAGCCCGATCCCGGAGCCCGGCGCAGCGGAGGCCGACGAGGCGGCTCGTGTCGTTCCCGGGCTTTCGCCGTCGCCGACGCCAGCCACGTGTCGAGCGCCTCGGCGACCTCACGGGCCGTCTGCGGACGGGCGTCGGGATGCTTCTCCAGCATCCGGAAATACAGTTCCACGATCGCCGGCGGGAGATCGGGCCGATCGTCCAGCGGGTTCGGCGGCGGCTCGTTCATGTGCGCGCGGATCCGTTCGCCCAGGGAGCCTTTCGCGAACGGCGCCCGCCCGATGAGCAGGTAATAGAGCGCACAGCCGAGAGAGTAGATGTCGGAACGACGATCCGCCTTGTGGCTGTCGCGGGCCTGCTCCGGTGCGAGATAGTCGGCGGTGCCGAGCACCTTCTCGTCGTGCTCGCGTGTCAGCGACGCGTTCTCATCGTCGTCGTCGAGCGCGAGGCCGAGGTCGAGAATCTTGACGGTTCCCCGGCGGTCGAGCATCAGGTTGGCCGGCTTGATGTCGCGATGGACGAGCCCCTCCTCGTGGGCGTAGTGCAGGCCCACCGCCGCCTGCCGGATGAAGTCGGCGGCATCGCGGACGTCGAGGGGCCCTTCGGCCTTCACCTTGGCGTGCAGGTCGGTGCCCTCGATGTACTCCATCACGATGAAGTGAACCGACCCTGAGGTTTCGAGGTCGAAGGCCCGCGCGATGTTGTGGTGGCTGAGGCGGTAGGCGATCTGGGCCTCGCGCTCGAACCGGGCGAGATACGAACTCTGCTCCACCCGCTTGATCGGCAGCACCTTGATGGCCACACGCTGTCGCAGCGTGGGGTTCTCGGCGAGATACACGCTGCTCATCCCGCCCGCTCCGAGGAGCCTGAGCAGCCGGTACTTGCCGAGCGTGAAGCCCTTGCTCTTTCCCCGCCGCAGCTGGTCCAACTGCCACTGCGTGAGCAGCTCGCGCTCGACGAGCGCCGTCAGGAAGGCCTCCGGCACCGGACCGATTTCGTCCCGATACGGCTCCAGCACCGGGCCGAGCCGGTCCTCTGGCACCAGCCCGCTCGCCCGCACGGCGCGGAGGAAATCGGTCATGCTCTGGACGGGAGGGGCGGCTTCGCTCATCGTGTTTCAGGCGGGGCTTGTGTTCGGGTGATCCCCTCTCCTCGCATGGTACCTGACGAGTGCGAATCGTGCTGTATTCCCGACGCGGCTGTCACCTCTGCGAGCGGGCCGAGGAATGGCTCGCCTTCCAGTCGCCGGAGGCCGTCGTCGTCGCGGTCGATGACGATCCGGCATCGGCCGCCGCGTACGGCCTGCGCGTCCCGGTCGTCGAGATCGACGGCGTCGTCACGCTCGAAGGCCGCTTCACCGAGGCCGATCTGGCCGACGTCATATGCCGAGGTTCAGCCCCCGGCGATGCAGGTCATCGATGAGACCCGAGGCCGACTCGAACACCTCCGCGTCCCAGCCGCAGGCCCGTGCGGCGTCCACGTGGGCCGGAATGTCGTCGCAGAAAAAGATCGCCTCGGGCGGCACACCGACGCGGGCCGCCGCCGCGGCGTAGATCGCCGGGTCCGGCTTGATCGCGGCCACCTCATGGCTGAGCACCGTGGTCACAAACCGCCCGGGCAGCACGGCATAGCGCTTGGCCAGCAGGTGGGTCCAGTGGATGTCGCAGGTGTTCGAGAGGATGCCCGTCGGGATGCCGGCCCGCTCCAGTCCGGCGATCACCGGGAGCATCGCCACGTTGAGCGCAAACATGTCACTGGCGGCGTCGGCGAGTCGCTCGGCATCGGTCGAGGTTCCCGTGAGGCGGGAAAACTCCGCATGGAACCCCGGCCAGTCGAGGAGCCCGCGCTCCAACCTCGGCTCCAGGTTTCCGGCCTCGAGCGCCGCACGCACGGAGGCCACGGGAAGGCCGGAGACTTCGGCCATCTGGCGGTGGGCGCGGCCCCGATCGAACGACACGATCACGTTGCCGAGGTCGAGGAACACGAACGCGGGT
>RFUD01000317.1 GCA_009923125.1 Planctomycetia bacterium | reverse complement strand
TCACTCATCGCGCACCTCGCCCGTCACGGGGCTCCGAACAATCGTTCGATCGGCCCCTGCACCAGCAGCGGAAAGCCACGGACCCAGGTCTCCGCCCCGAGGGACACCGCTCCCAGCAGCACGACCGCCGCGAGCGATTGCAGAAACCCCGGGCCGGTGGCGAACGGCACCGTGCGGACCGCGATGGCGGTCGCCAGATGGAAGGCGAGGACCGCGAGGAGCGAAGGCACGGCGAGCGCGACACACAGCGCCAGGGCCGTGGCGGGCGCCTCGCCGGCCAGCCGTGCCAGATCGAGCCGCGGCGCACCGGCCGCGGGCAGCAGGCTGCCGACCGGGAGGTGCCGCACGCCGTCGATCGCACCGGCGACGATCGTCTCCAGGCCGCCGGCTGCGAGAAACACGCCGCAACTGATCCACCATGCCAGGCGGGCCATGCCCGCGGACTGGGCGTCGCCGTCGGGATCGAAATCGTCGGCCCACGACAGCCCCGCGGCGCTCCCGAGGATGCCGCCGGCCCAGCCGCCCGCGGAGGCGATCGCCGCCACGGCAGCGCCCAGGCCGATGCCCACGAGCGCCTCCCCCGCGGTCACGAGCAGCCCTCCGGCGAAACCGGCGGCGGGGGCCGCCGTGACGCCAGCATGGACCAGCGCCTGGGGGAACGAGACCACGGCCAGGGCCAGCGCCAGGGCGAACCGGATCCGCGGCGTGAGTTCGGGGAGCACGGCGCTGCCGGCCAGCACCATGCCGAGGCTTCGCGCAAGGACGCCCGCGGCCACGAGGGCCGGGACGGGGATCGTGGCGTCGGGGGCGACGGACACCGCTACGGTCCTCCCGCGACCGAGCCGCGCACGAGGTCGGTGAGCCGCTCCAGCATCCAGGGCGCGAGGGCGATGAGCGCCGCGGCGATCGCCATCAGGCGGGGCACGAGACCGACGACCTGCTCGTGGATGCCGGTCGCCGCCTGCACGAGCCCCATCACGCCGCCGACCACGAAGGCGACGGCCAGCACCGGCGCCGCGACGAGCAGTCCGGCGACCAGGGCCTGCCGAGCCAGTTCGACGAGATCGGTCGTGGCCATCACGCGTTCCTCGGAATCGAATGCGGGGCTGGGGAAGGTGCCGGCTCACGAGCCGGTCGTGCGGAACCCGTCGAGGAGCGACTGCACCACGAGCGACCAGCCGTCGGCCATGACGAACACGAGCAGTTTGAGCGGCAGCGACACCAGCGACGGCGGCAGCATCACCAGGCCGGTCGCCACGACGAGCGTGGCCACGATCACGTCGAGCACGAGAAACGGGAGCAGCAGCCGGAACCCGATCGTGAAGGCGGTTTCCAACTCGCTGACGAGGAACGCGGGGAGGAGTGCCTCGACCGGCACGTCGTCGTAGGTCTTCACCTCCCGGGGGGCGTTCGGATGGCGTTTCAGGAACAACAGCACCGTGTCCCGATTCCCCGCCTGCTCGATCTGTCCGGCCATCCAGCGACGGACCGGCAGCGTGCCCTGCTCGTAGGCCTCCCGCAGGCCGATGCGACCCTGCTGGTACGGCTCAACGCCCGCGGTCCACGCCTGGTTCCACACCGGCCACATCACGAGGGCGGAGAGGAACAGCGCGAGCGACGTGACGATCTGGTTCGAGGGCAGTTGCTGCGTGCCGAGTCCCTGCCGCAGCAGCGACAGCACGACCGACATCCGGACGAAGCAGGTCGTCATCAGCAGCACGGCCGGAGCGAGGCTCGCCACGCCGAACATCACCGCCGCGGAGAGCGTGGTGTCGAGCGACCGGCTGCCGAGGAACCGGGCGATGGCGTCGGTGGCGGTCGCTTCCACGCCCGGGGCCTGCGTCGTCGTCGCGGCCGGTTCGACGGCGTCGCCGGGCTCCGCCGCGCGGGATGCGGTCGGGGCCGTGGCCGCGAGCACGGCCGCGAGCAGCAGCGCCGCGGCCCGGGTGACGACCGCGGCGGGACGCGGGGCATGGGGCGGATGGCTGCCGCGGCACGCCGCCACGATGCAGGCCGTGGCCTGTGGGTCGGTGAGTTCGGCGAGCGTCCGGCAGCCGCCGGCGGAGACGCTCACCAGCAGCGTCTTCGGGCCGAAGCGCACGACGCGAACGCCGTGGTGGCCGGCGATCGTGGCGGAGCCGAGGTCGTCGAACACGTCGGGCGGCAGGGACGCGAGCCGGCGCCGGCGGGCCAGCCGCAGCACGACGACCGCACCGATCGCGACCGCCGCGACGGCGATCGTGATCCCGGACACGAGCGGCTTCGCGGCGGGCCGGGCGGCTTCCGCGGGCGCCGCGGCCTGCGGATCGAGCGACACCGCGGGGGGCAGCCGCGCGGGGGCCGCCGCCGGGGCCTCGGCCTCGGCGGCCGCGAGACGGGGGAAGAGTCCGCCCGCGATCGGCGAGCCGACGAAGGCGACGAGCAGGATCGTCGCCGCGCGCGACGATGCTGGATGCTGTCTCATGCCGCCGACCTGAAGGTGCGCTGCGGTTCCGCGAACGACTCGACGCGGTCGCGGGCCGGATCGTCCACCCGCGACCAGTCGATCTGGGGATGCGGGGGCGAACCGGCGCGGCTGCTCCCCTCGATCGGTCGGCGGCCGGCGCCCACGAGCCACAGGCCCGCGGCGAGCAGGCCCGCGACGACGATTCCGGCGGCCACGAGCATCTCCCGGGGCACGTTCGCGGCGTCGATCCGCACGTCACCACCCATCAACTGCGCCACCACTTCCTGGAGCGACACCGGGGTCGCTCCGGTGGCCTGTGTCCGCGACTGGTCTTCCCGTGCCGGGGGCGCGGACGCCGCGGCACCGGGCGTCGGGAATCGCGTGACGACGATCCGGCAGCCGTCGGGCGTCCTGGTCGCCGGCAGTGACCGGGCCACGACGTCGCGGATGCGTTCGAGTTCGGCCGCGTCGGCGGCGAGGCGGTCGGCGGCGTGGCCGCTGTGATCCGGATGCAGGGCCCGCAGATAGGTTTCGGGGACGGCGATCGACACCGACAGCGCGGAGAGCACCTGGCCGCGGTCGAGCCGTGCCGTTTCAGTGACGGGTGATCCGGCGGGGGTGGCCCGGGACGCGGCCGGCAACTCCGCCGTGACGTCGACCACCGCACCCTTCACGTAGGCGATGGCCTGCCGCAGCTTCGTGGTCAGGGCCCGTTCGTAGGCCAGCTTGCGGGCGAGCGCC
>RFUD01000316.1 GCA_009923125.1 Planctomycetia bacterium | reverse complement strand
GCCACGCTCCCGGCCGGCGACCCGCCATCCGCCAAGCCGGCCCCCACACCGGAGCCTCAAGCCAGGCTCTCCACGGGTCGGAATCCGCTCCGCGATCCGGGAGCCACGCTCACCGCTGCGGTGCCGTTTGCGGCCGCCCCACCCATCGCCCCGACGGGACCGCGTGACCTCGGCCCGCCGTCTTCTCCGCCATCCGCGCCGTCGAACGGACCGGCCACCGACGCCGGCGTTTCATCGGGGCAGGGTCGGCCCGGGCCGGTGCAACTCGAGGGCGTGCAGGCTCCCCAACTCACCGTCGAAAAACGCGGCCCCCGTGAGGTCCAGGTCGGCAAGCCGGCCCGCTACGAGATTCTCGTGCGAAACGTCGGTTCCGCGACGGCCCACGACGTCATGCTGCGCGACAGCGTGCCCTACGGCACGTCGCTCGTCACGACGACGCCCCCCGCCGGCCCGGTCAATCCGGCGGCCGGCGGTCCGGCCGGCGACCTCGCCTGGATGCTCGGCAGCCTGCCGCCGGGCGGCTCGGCGCGGGTCTCGATGGAGGTGATGCCGAAGCTGGAGGGTGAACTCGGCAGCGTGGCGAGCGTCACGTTCCGCGCCGACGCGTCGGTCCGCTCGCGGGCCACGAAGCCCGACCTGCGGGTCGAGATCACCGACCCCAAGCCGACGCTGATCGGCCGGGAGTTGAAGATGCCGATCAAGATCACCAACCCCGGCACCGGCGTGGCGACCGGTGTCGTGCTCGAAGGTCTCCTTCCCGACACGCTCACGCATCGGGCCGGAAGGGAACTGGAGTTCGACGTCGGCCAGCTGCAGCCGGGCGGCTCCCGCACCATCGACCTGTCACTCGGTTCGACGGGGCCGGGTGTGCACACCGTGCGGTTCGTCGCCCGGGCCGATGGTCAGATCGAGTCGGAACGGATCGTGAGGGTCGAAATCACGGCACCCACGCTCGAGCTCGAGGCCCAGATGCCGGCCCGCCGCTACCTCCAGCGGCCGGCGGTGTGCGCGATCTCGATGGCCAACACGGGCACGGCGCCGTCGAAATCGGTCGAGCTCGCGGCCCAGCTGCCGACGGGCGTGAAGTTCGTACGGGCCAACAACGCCGGCTACTACGACGAGCGCACCCATCGCGTGCTGTGGAATCTCGAGGAGCTGCCGGCGGGGGAGCGAGGCACCGTCGAACTGGTGGTGATGCCCGTCGATCTCGGACCGCAGAAGATCGTGGCTGCGGCCCGCTCCGCCGACGGCCTGTCCGATCAGATCGCGCACACGATCGAAGTCGAGGGACTGGCCGCCGTGACCTTCGAGGTCACCGACAGCGAGGACCCGATCGAGGTGGCCGGCCTCACGGAATACGTGATCCGGGTCGGCAACCAGGGCACCAAGGCGGCCAGCGGCGTGCGTGTGTCGGCCACGATCCTCGGCGAGATGGAGCCGGTCGAAGCCAGGGGCCCCGCGGGGCACCGCATCGACAACCTGACGGTCTCGTTCGAGCCGCTGGCCCGACTGGCGCCGACCGAGGAGGCCGTGTACCGGATCCGTGTCCGCGGCCATCGAGCCGGCGACCAGCGTGTGCAGGTGCAACTGACGAGCGACGACCACCCCGCCCCGATCACGAAGGAAGAGATCACGCGGGTGTACGCCGACCGGTGATCTGTGAGGCGAGCGTCTCGCTCGCCATTGGCCGATTGTGGGGCGAGCGTCTCGCTCGCCGATGGCCGATTGTGGGGCGAGCGTCTCGCTCGCCGATGGCCGATTGTGGGGCGAGCGTCTCGCTCGCCGATGGCGACCGGGACGGTCGCCCCACGCTACCCGCGGAGCGTCGCGTTGACGGCCCGGCCGCACGCCTCGACAACCTCCTGCACGACGGCGTTGGCGTCGTCGCCGGAGAGCGTGCCCTTGTCGCTGCGCAGGCGCAAGGCCACGACGACGCTCTTCGTGCCGGCCCCGAGCCTCGCGGCATCCTGCCACACCTCGACCACGCGGCAATGCTCGAGCATCGGGCCGGCCGCGGACCGGATCGCCCTTTCGATGTCGGCCCACGGCACGTCCTCGGCCACGACCAGGTTCACGTCCCGTTCGACCGCGGGAAAGTCGCTCGGCCGGCGCAGCATGCGGCCGACTCCGGCGGCAAACTCGAGACGATCGAGCCTCACCTCGGCGCCGGCTGCCGGGCCTGCGAGACCGCCGGCGTCGAGTAGTGTTCCGGCGAACTCGCCGATCACGGCGATCCGCTCCGGCCGCCCACCGCGGTGCGTGAGGACCATCTCCGCCGCCCGTCCGCGGACGAACAGGTCGAGGTCGATCGGACGGCAGGTCACCTCCGCCTCGGCGGCGGCCACCCCCAGCCGGGAGAGCAACGCCTCGACGAGGCCCTTCGCGGCGAAAAATCCGCCGCCGGTGACGAATCCCAGGAGCAGCGGTTCGTCCACGGGCGACTCCTGCCCGGTCGCGGCCGCAGGCCGGGCGACGTAGGCCCGCGCCACCTCGAACAGGTCGCCGTGCGGGGCGCCGGCGGCGATGTTGCCGGCGCGGGCCTCGAGAAGGCTCGGCAGCAGCGTGCGCCGCAATCGATCGGCGCCGCGCACGAGGGCCGGTTCCACCACCAGCGTCGCCGCCCCGCCCCAGGGTCCGGCCACGGCCTCGAGCCGTTCGCTGACCACGCTCCGAGTCAGGGCCTCGCAGAACCCCGCGCCGACGAGCACCCCGGACGCGGCGCGGACCGTGGCCTCGCGGGGCGAGAGCTCCACCGGTCGGGCCGTGATCGGGCGGTCCTCGGGCACGCGGTCATAGCCCTCGATGCGGCCGATCTCCTCGACCAGGTCGATCTCCCGCGCGGCATCCCGACGCCACGAGGGCGCGCGCCACCGGGTGGTCTCGCGGTCGGCGACGGTCGCCCGACCGACGTCGACGAACCCGAGACCGGTGAGGATCGCGTGCTGCCGCTCGGCCGGCACGTCGATGCCGAGCACTTGGGCCACTCGGCCGGGCCGGAGATCGATCGTCGCCGCCTGTCCGGCGGGCTCGCCCGCCGCGGCCACGCCCTGCTCGAGCGTGCCCCCCGCCGTCTCGAGGATCAGCGCGGCGGCCCGCCGGCTCGCCCACTCGACGGCCGCGGGATCGGGCGAGCGCTCGAAGCGATACGACGACGGGCTCGCGAGCACGAGGCTGCGGGCGGCCGCCCGCA
>RFUD01000315.1 GCA_009923125.1 Planctomycetia bacterium | reverse complement strand
GCGCTGGTCACAAACGCCGGCTCCCGGAATACGGGGAGCCCGAAGCCTCCTCAACTCGTAGGCGCAAAGGACTTTCGGCGGAGTCGAGCATGCCTACCGCCGGCTCCGAGTGCGGGTGGTTATGACGTGCCCCGCCAGGAAGCGCCCATGGCAAGCGGGACGCTTGCCCCACGCGACAGTCACTCGACGTTTTGCACCATTTCACGCAGCCGCTCGATGCGGGTCTTCATGTCCACGACGGCGTGGGCGATCGCGACATCGGGCGACTTCGAGGCGATGGTGTTGGCCTCGCGGGCCAGTTCCTGCGCCAGGAAGTCGAGCGAGCGGCCGGGCGATTCCTCGCCGAGGAGACGCTCGAACTGCTCGACGTGGCTCTCCAGCCGGACGAGCTCCTCGGCGATGTCGGCGCGGTCGGCGAGCAGGGCGATCTCTCGGGCCACATCCGCGGCGCTGAGCGCGACGCCCTGATCGGCGAGCACCTTGCCGACCCGTTCCACGAGCCGGCGGCGGTGGTCCTCGAGCATCGCCGGCTCTCGCGTGCGGATCGTGGCGACAAGCGCGCGGATCTCACCGCAGGTGGCCCGCATGTCGCCGGCGAGCGTGTCGCCTTCGGTGCGACGCATCGAGTCGAGGGCGTCGAGCGCCTGGCCGACGGTCTTCGAAACGAGCGGCCAGATGCGGTCGAGGGCGTCGCTCGCGGGGAGCGTGTCGGCGAGGATGCCGGGCAGCGTGAGCAGCGCATCGACCGACTTCGGCAGGGCGAGATCGTGGCGGCTGCAGAATGTCTCGAGTTCCGCGAGATAGGCCTCGAGCTGGCTCGCATCGAGCGACCGGGCGGGAGGAGCCAGGGCGCCCGTGACGTCGAGCGTCATCTGCACCGCACCGCGCCGCACGCGCCGCCGCACGGCCGCCTCGATCTGGGCCTCGAGCGCCGCGAAGCCCTCACGCGACCGGAGCGAAAACTTGAGGAACCGGTTGTTGACGCAGCGGATCTCGACGCGACAGGTGCTCGCGCCGTCGGTGACGACCGCCTCGCCGCAGCCGGTCATGCTCAACGCCATGCCGGAGCTCCAGCGAACGAGATTTACTTGGTAGCCGCCGGCTCTGCAGCAGCGGGCGGCGCAGCGGGCCCATCAGTCGCGGGGGCCGACGCAGCCGGAGCGGACGCAGCCGGAGCCGCGGGAGCCGGAACCGAAGCCGGTGACTCACCCGCCGGGGTCTTGGCGGGCGCAGCGGCTTCCGAAGTCGGACCGGTGGCGGCGGGTTGCGCCCCGGATGGCGCCGCCTCGGCGCCGGGGAGAGCGCCAGCCGAGGGGCCGACCGCTTGCGGGGCGGCGCTGCCGAGCGTGCCGCTCAACAGCGACTGCTGGCGGCCCAGCACGTTGATCGAGAGCACGCACAACAGGATCCAGAACGTCGCCACACCGACGGTGATCTTGGTGAACACGTCGCCCGCCTTCGTCCCGAACGCGCTCTGGCCGCCCATGCCGCCGAACGCGCCGGCCAGCCCGCCGCCGCGGCCGCGCTGGATGAGCACGAGAAAAATCAGGAATAGGGAGGTCAGGACGAGCATGAACCCGAGCAGAAATCGGACGAGCGCGATCATGGGGGATCCTGTGGACGGGGCGATCGAGAGAAAAGGAAGGATATCCGATCGACGTCGATGCGCCGACGCCGGTCAGGCGAAGGCCTTGGCGATGCCGAGGAAATCGTCCGCCTTGAGGCTCGCCCCGCCCACCAGCGCCCCGTCGATGTCGGGCTGCCGGGCCAGATCGGCCGCGTTGTCGGGCTTCACGCTGCCGCCGTACTGAATCCGCACGCGGGCTGCGACCTCGGGCGACGACAGCCCGGCCAGGAGCCCCCGGACCAGGGCGTGCACCTCCTGGGCCTGCTCGGGCGTGGCCACTTTGCCCGTGCCGATCGCCCAGACCGGCTCATAGGCCACGACGACCTTCTCGAGCTCTCCGGGCGACAGCCCCGCAAGGGAGCCCGTCACCTGGGCCGTGACGACGGCCGCCGTCCTGCCGGCTTCACGCTCCTCGAGTGTCTCGCCGACGCACACGATCGGCACGAGTCCGGCAGCGAGCGCGGCTTTCGTCTTCGTATTGACGGCCGCGTCGGTCTCGCCGAACAGCGTCCGCCGCTCCGAGTGGCCGAGGATCACGTAGCCGCAGCCCATATCGACGAGCATCGGCGGCGCCACTTCGCCGGTGAATGCACCGCTGGCCTTGTCGTGCATGTTTTGCGCACCCAGGCGCACATCGCTCTTCGCCCCGGCGAGCGCGGAGCCGACCGTCTCCACATAGAGGGCCGGTGGGCAGAGCACGAGTTCGACCTTCGCCGCCTCACCGCGCCGTGCGGCCACGGCCGCCGCGAGATCTTTCGCCTTGGCGCGATCGAGGTTCATCTTCCAATTGCCGGCGACGATCTTTGTGCGGGGCATGCGGGTGGCTCCGAGGGTGATTCAGGAAGGCCGAAAGCCTATCGAGCCAGGGTGAAGTTCACCAGTCAACTCGCCGGACGGCATCAGGCCCGCTGCAGGGCCTCGACCGAGTTGACGTGAATCAGGCCGCAGTGGACCACACGATCTTCATCGGGGTAGGTAACGACCACTTTTGTCTTCGTGAGAGCCACGCATTCAGGCTGGAGCACTTCGTGGACCTCCCCGTTTGCAAGCCGGATCACGAACGGCTCGAACGGCTCGTGTCGGATGAACTCCCGGATTGTTTCCATGGTCATGACGGCGTCTCCTGGTAAGTGAACAGGCGTCCATATTATGGATCCTGGTCGCTGCTGTCAAACCACGTCTCAGCCGACGGCCGCGGCGCTCGCGTAGGAGCCGAGCACGACGACGCGCTTGCACCGCTTCTCGAGGGCCTGGATCGCCCGTCGCACGCGGAGGTCGTCGCGGTGCCCCTCCATTTCCACGAAGAACACGTAGCCGCGTTCCTCGCCCGGGAGCGGAAACGACTCGATCCACGTGAGGTTGAGCCGCTGTTTCTTGGGGATGGCGAGGGCGTCGGCCAGGCCGCCCGGCTTGTGTTCCGTCTCGAACATCAGGGCGGTCTTGTCCTTGCCGGTGCGGCCCGAATCGGCATGGCCGATGACGGCGAAGCGGGTGGTGTTGCCGGCGACGTCCTCGATGTTTTCGGCGAGCACGTCGAGACCGTGGTGCACGCCCGCCTGGCGGCTGGCGATCGCCGCGGCCCGGGG
>RFUD01000314.1 GCA_009923125.1 Planctomycetia bacterium | reverse complement strand
CGACGCCGGCGGCGGCGTGCCGCAGAAAGCCTTCGCGCACCGCCTCGCGGCCGAGGGCCCGGTATTGGTCGAACTGGTCGCCCGACATGAAGAGATTGCTGCCGGAGGTGTCGAAGCCGCCGGAGCGCGTGTCGGCCGGCAGCTCGTTGACCTCGATCTCCACGCCGAAGAGCTGGCGAAGCGTGTTTTGATATTCGCGGCGGTTGAGCCGGCGGAGGAGCGTGTCGCTGCCTTGTTCGGCCAGGCTTCTCCGGGCGGCCACCATGGCGTGGGAAAGGTCGTCGAGCAGTTCGATCTTCGCGGCCGGTTCGAGCGGTTTTCCATCCTTGGGGGGCATCTCGCCCGAGTTCAGCGCGTTGAGCACCTTCTGCCACCGCTCGGCCATCTCGACGGTGTCGATCGTGCGCGTGAGGGTGTCGATGCGAAACGAGCCCTGAGCGTCGTCCGGTCCGTGACAGTCGAGGCAGTGCGCCGCGAGCAGCGGCGGCGTGGCGGCGGCCACCTGCGGCACTTCGGCCAGGCTCACGGCGGGCGGCATCCGCGTGGCCACCAGGACGGCCACGATGGAGGGCAAGCATCTCGAGAATGTCATTTCGGGCTGTTCGGTGTCGAAGTGGTGTCAATCGCGATGTCGATCTTGTTCCAGCCCGGCTTCACGGTGCGGGTGAGCGGCGACCGGTCGCCAACGTAGTCCCCAGGGAGGCGCAGGCTCTTCAGCGCCTCGGGGATCCGCGGGGTCCCGTCAGGCCCATACTCGCGCGAAGGCTGCAGCATCACGCGGCACTCTCCGGGCATGACGCCCTTCCGGGCCGGCGTAAAGAAGAGTTCGTACCTTCCGTTCGCATCGGTGATGCCCATCGAGGGCGACCCACCGGGCCCCTGCGGCTGGAAGTCGACGCGAATGCCAGCGGGCGCGGTCTGGCCGTCGATCGTCACCACGCCTTCGGCCGTGGCACCCACGCCGGGCGGGCCGCAGCCGACGACGGCCAGAGTGGCAATGGACCCAAGCCATCGACAGCAATCCGTCACCGTCATGACTCAAAAATCCCCGATCGTCAGGCCATCGGCCCGGGTGCTCAGCCGCTGGTAGACGCCGCGGCTCGGGTTCACGAGCTCGCTTTGCGCTTTCGCAATCTTGGATTCGTCGCTGGCGTCGTAACCCCAAATATTGGCCGAGTTGGAATTGACGGTGTCCGAGACGAACCGCACCGACCCATCCACCAGGGCGAAGTTCGCACCGCCCGGATGGAAGCTGCCGAAGGCAGGCTCGGACGCGCCGCTATTGAGTTTGTTGGCCGAATAGCGGACGCAGTCCGACTGATAGCCTTGACCACCTCCCCCGACCCAGATGCCGGGCATCCGGTCGGCATCACTCGCGACAGCCGGAAGTCCTCCCGCCTCGCCGATCAGAAAGGTCTTCGAGATGCCGTCGGTGATGTCCTTGAAGTTCACGCCTTTGCTCTTGCGCATGGCGCCTGTCGATGCCCTCATGTTTTGATCCAGGCTGCATGGGCTCCCCGAACTCCCGCACCAGTTTTCCAGATAGCCGCCGTTGGCGGCGTAGTTCGTCTTGCTCGCGGTGTACGTGTTCCACGTGTTCAGCGAGTTGTACTTGGCCTCCGGGGCCAGCACGGCAACGGTGTCGGTGGGACAGATCAGCGGCGGGATCGGAGCCCGCGCGAGTGCGGCCGTGGCGGTGTCCATCCATTGGGGATTCGTCTTGCGCCAGGCGGCTGACTGGTTCATGCACGCGTCGAAGAGCTCATTCCTCTCCATGAACGGAAGGACCAAAAAGATCCAGCTCCAGCCCTCCCGTGCCTGGCGATCGACGCGGCTGTCGGTCGCCGACGGGGGCAGCACCTTGTTGGCATCGTGGTAGTTGTGCAGTGCGAGGGCCACCTGCTTCATGTTGTTCGGGCCGCCTGCACGGCCGGCAGGAGCAGGCCGACGAGCAGGCCGATGATCGCGATCACGACCAACAGCTCGATCAGGGTAAACGCCGGCTTTCGAAAGCAACGCGTTCGCATGAGCCTGTTCCCGCGGTTCCCTCGCCGATGTCGGCATGCGCGAGGCGGCCGATCAACCCCGAACCCGCGCTCAATTGTACCAGTGAACGGTAGCCATCCGCCCATGCTCCGGCCATTGTCGATTTCGACAACCCCGCGGCGGTTCAGGACCGCGGCTTGGGCACGCCCGCGGCGAGCAGGCCCCGCTCGAAGCCGCGGGCGACGGCCTGGGCAGTGTTGGCGGCGTCGAGCTTCACCTTGATCGCCGTCACGTGGGCGCGGACGGTGCGTTCCGTGATCGCGAGTTGCCGGCCCATGTCGTCGATCGACAGCCCCTCGCGGAGCAGCTGCAGCACCTCCAGTTCGCGGGGCGTGAGTGGGCTGTCGCGGTCGCGGGCTGCAAGTTTGCGGGCCACCGTTTCGCCGATCGGTCGCCCGCCGGCATGTACCTCGCGGACCGCGGCCACGAGGTCGCCGTAGCGGACCGACTTCGTGATGTAGCCGCTCGCCCCGGCGTCGAGCGCCGCGATCACGTCGTCCCAATCCTCCGACGACGTCAGCATCAGCAGCCGGGCGGACGGATGGCGGGCCCGCAGCCGGCGCACCGTCTCGATGCCGTCGATCCCCGGCATGCTCACGTCGATGAGCGCGACGTCGGGCTTTGTCTGGTTCCAGAGCGATTCCGCGGAGGAGCCATTCTCGGCCTGCCCCACGATCTCGAAGCCCGCCTCGGTGCCGAGCGTGCGGGCGAGCCCCTCCCGGAAGAGCGGATGGTCGTCGACCACGAGGAGGCGAATCGGGGCGGCGGTGTGGGGCGTCATCCTGGTCCCCCGGGGGCGTGGTTTTTCCCATCATCACCCGCGGGCACGGCACCGGCCATTGTCGATTCCGACAATCCACCCTCGCCGCCCGCAGCCAGGCGTCAACCGCGTGCCCCGCCCGGGCCGGCTCTCGATGGCGATCGTGGCCTCGATCCGCCGGGCCCGCTCCCGCATTCCGCGGATGCCAAAATGCCCTTCGAGCGCGTCGCGGGCTGCGACGTCGAAACCCCGGCCGTCGTCGGCCACAGTCAGGCAGAGGCCCTCGGGCCCGGCCGCGAGCCGCACGTCGATCACGGCGGCGTCGGCGTATTTCACGGCATTGTTCACCGCCTCGCGCATGATCCGCAGGAGGTGATACTGCACGAGCGGCGGCACCCGCGGCAGGTCGCCGGACGCG
>RFUD01000313.1 GCA_009923125.1 Planctomycetia bacterium | reverse complement strand
GATCAGGGCGCACGTTCCCTATCTTCACGATCACCGCCAGGTCCCGATGCGCAAATCTCGTGCCGAACAGGATTGGTATCCTGCCCTGCGCCTCCGCTGCGCCATCCTGGCTGCGCTTGTCTGCGTACGCCGGCGACCGGGACACGGGGAGCCCGAAGCCTCCTCAATGGAGAAACAAGGTCAGGCCTGGAGGGCGCAGCGAGCGTCCGGCGAGACGGTACGGGGTAACCCCGAGCCGGTTTGGACGCGTTGAACGGAAGTCTGTTTTATGAGCGGCAGGCGAGTGACCGCGCGCGGGTCACGTTGGCGATCGCCTCTTCGACCGTGGGGGCGAGCGCGGTGAGATGGCCCATCTTGCGTCCGGGCCGCGGGTCGGACTTGCCGTACAGCATCAGGCTCACGCCCGGCACCGCGAGGGCGGCGGACCAGTCGGGCTCGCCGCCCGCCCAGCACTCACCGAGCAGGTTCGCCATCGCGGCGGGGGCGAGCTGTCGCGTCGAGCCGAGCGGCAGGCCGCTCAGGGCGCGGGCCTGCTGCTCGAACTGGCTCGTCGCGCACGCGGCGATCGTGAGGTGGCCGGAGTTGTGGGGCCGGGGTGCGATCTCGTTCACCAGCAGCGTGCCGGCCCGGGTCACGAAGAACTCGACGCAGGTCACGCCCACCACGTCGAGCGCGGCGAGGATCCGGGACGCCGTCGTGCGCGCCTCGTCGAGCACCACCGCGGGCAGGTTCGCCGGCGCCGACGACACGTCGAGGATGTGCCGCGCGTGGACGTTCCGCGACGGCTCGAACACGGCCACGTCGCCCGTCCCGCCGCGGGCCGCCACCACGGAGATTTCGCAGTCAAAATCGACCCAGCCCTCGAGCACGCACTCCGCCGGCCCGAGCGCGGCCCATGCCGGGTCGATGTCGCTCTCCGACTCGAGCCTGCGTTGCCCCTTGCCGTCGTAGCCGAACGCGGCGGTCTTGAGCACCGCGGGGAGCCCGAGTGCGACGGCGGCGGCCCGGAGGTCCTCGACGGAGCGGACGATGCGATGCGGGGCGCAGGCGAATCCGTGCCGCACGAGGAACGCCTTCTCGCGGGCCCGATCCTGGGTCGTGAACAGCACGTCCGGCGCGGGCCGGCAGGGCACGACGGCCGCCATGGCCCGGGCGGCCTCGACCGGCACGTTCTCGAACTCGAAGGTCACGGCATCGAGCCCGGCTGCAACCCGCGCCAGTGCCGCCGCATCCGCGAACGAGACCACGTGCACCCGGTCGCAGTGGTGCGCCGCCGGACAGTCGGCCGAGTCGCCGATCGCCTCGACGCGATAGCCGAGCCGCTTGGCGGCCATCGCGAACATCGCCCCGAGCTGGCCGCCGCCGATCACGCCGAGCGTCGCGCCCGGCGGAAGCGGCACGCTCACTTCTCGGACGGGCGGTCGGACCATTCGGGAGGTTCCGTCTCGGGCTTGTCGGCCAGCACCCGCTCGGTCTGCCGCCGGCGGTAGTCGAGGAGTTTCTCCCGCAGCGCGGCATCGTCAAGCGCGAGCACGGCCGCGGCGAGGAGCGCCGCATTCGCCGCGCCCGCGGGGCCGATCGCCAGCGTGCCCACCGGGATGCCGGCGGGCATCTGCACGATCGACAGCAGCGAATCGACGCCGCGGAGCATCGCGCTCTCGACCGGCACGCCGAGCACCGGCAGGTGCGTCTGGGCCGCCATCATCCCGGGCAGATGGGCCGCCCCGCCCGCGCCGGCGATGATCACCTTCAATCCGCGTTCGGCGGCGGTCGCGGCATACGTCGCGAGCTTGCCGGGCGTGCGGTGGGCGGACACGATCTCCACCTCGTGTGGCACGCCGAACTCCGCCAACACATCCGCGGCCCGCCTGAGGGTCGCCCAGTCGGACCGGCTGCCCATGACGATGCCGACGACGGGAGCCGCGGCCGATGACGGCGAGGAAGCCACGCGCAGACGTTTCCGGGGGTCGGTGGTGAAAGCCCCATCTTGCTCTCGCCGCCTCCGCGTTGCAACCTGACGGCATGCCCCGCCCGCTGCCAGATGTGCTGCCGATCCGCTGGCCCGCAGCGGCGGCGGCGCCCGAAGCCGCCACCGATGCGGCGCTCGACCGCGCCGCCACCGTGCTGCGCGACGGCGGGCTCGTCGCCATCCCCACGGAGACGGTCTACGGGTTGGCCGCCGTGGCGACCGACGACGACGCGGTCGCCCGCATCTTCTCCGCCAAGGGACGGCCGGCGGCGAACCCGCTGATCGTGCACGTCGCCGACGTGGCGATGGCCCGGGGCATCGCGGGCGCGTGGCCCGCCGCGGCGGAACGACTCGCCGCGGAGTTCTGGCCCGGCCCCGTGACGCTCGTCGTGCCGCGTGGGCCGTGCATTGCGCACGGCGTCACCGCCGGCGGCGACACCGTGGCGATCCGCTGTCCGGCACATCCGCTCACGCGACGGCTGATCCAACGGGTCGGCGCGCCACTGGCCGCGCCGAGCGCGAACCGGTCGCTCTCGGTCTCGCCCACGACCGCCGCCCACGTGCTCGAGAGCCTGGGCGACCGGGTGGACCTGATTCTCGACGGCGGCCCCTGCGCCCGCGGCATCGAATCGACGGTGGTCGATTGCACGACCGAGCCTCCGCTCGTTCTCCGCCCCGGACCCGTCGGCGCCCGGCAACTCGCGACGGCGCTCGGCGAGGCCGTCGCCGAAGGGGGCCGCCCATCGGCCGACGGACCGGCCCGCGCCCCGGGCCAGTCGGCCCGGCACTACGCCCCCCGCACGCGGCTGGAAATGCCCGCGCAGCCACCCACCCGCGTGGCCGACCTCCTGGCCGCGGGGCGGCGGGTCGGCTGGCTCACGACGACGCCCGCCGCGGCCGACGTCCGGCGACTCGCCGCGTCGCGCGACCTGGTGATCGTGCCGATGCCATCCTCACCGGAGGATTACGCGGCCGTGCTTTACGCCACGCTGCACGCCCTCGACAAACGCGACCTGGCGACGATCGTCGTGGACCCGCCGCCCGACACCGAGCCGTGGCGCGGCATCCTCGACCGCCTGACGCGTGCCGCGACACCCGGCTAGGACCGCGACGCCCGGCTAGGCAATCCTGTTCGGCACGAGATTTGCGCATCGGGACCTGACGGTGATCGTGAAGATAGGGAACGTGCGCCCTGATCGTGATGGCGTTATCGTGCTCCGCAAGGTGGGCACGGAACGCGATCGAGGCGGACCGT
>RFUD01000312.1 GCA_009923125.1 Planctomycetia bacterium | reverse complement strand
GCCGATCTGGTCAGGGGGCTCGCGGCCGGGCTCGCCGGGCAGCGCCGCGTCGCGAAGCCTGCCGGCTGGGAGGCGTTCGTGGCCTCGGTCGATCCGCAGGCCGGTGTGGAGGCGACCCTTCGCGGTCTCTCGGTCGTGTTCGGCGACGGGCTGGCGCTCGACGAGGTCCGCCGGTTGGCGCTCGACGGCGACACCGAGCTTCCCGTGCGGCGGCAGGCGCTCGAATCGCTGATCGAGGCGCGGCCTGCCGATCTGCGTTCGGTCTGCGAGCAATCGCTCGGCGTGCGGTTCCTCAACGCGACCGCGCTCGCCGGCCTCACGCTCTTCGACGATCCGCAGATCGGCCGGCGGCTCGCGGGGGCCTACAAGTCATTTCACCCGGTCGATCGGCCGGCGGTGATCGAGGCGCTGGCGTCGCGCCCCTCATTCGCGCCCGCGCTCCTCGGGATGCTGGCCAAGGGCACGATCGCGCGGGGCGACCTGACGGCCGCGCAGGCTCGGCAGATTCGCAGCTTCGGCGATCCTGTGCTGTCGGCCCGCCTGGCGGAGTTGTGGGGCGAACAGCGTGATACCCCGGCCGACCGGCGGGAGGCGATCGCTCACCTCAAGGCGGTGCTCACGACCGCGCGGCTGGAGGCGGCGTCGCCGGCGCGGGGGCGGGCCGTGTATGCCCGGCAGTGCGGCGGATGCCATCGGCTGTTCGGCGCCGGCGGCGAGGTCGGGCCCGATCTCACCGGGGCGAATCGCGGCAACCTCGACTACCTGCTGTCGAACATCGTCGATCCGAGCGCGGTGGTCACGAGAGACTTTCTCGTCACGCGTATCGTCCTCGCCGACGGGCGGGTGCTCGTGGGGATCGTGAGCGGTGAGAACGAGGCCACGCTCAGGGTTCAGACCGCACAGGCTGTGCTGACGATCCCGCGGGCCGACGTCGAGATCCGCGAGCCCACGCAGGTGTCGCTGATGCCCGACGGGCTCCTGCAACCGTTGCAGGAACAGGAGATCGTGGACCTGATCCGCTACCTTGGCGAGCCGGCCCAGGTCGACGAGGCGGCTGGTTGACCGCGCCGGCGTGGCAGGACTGTACGATGCTGATTCGAGACATTGAACCGTGATCGCGATGCGAATGGCTGCACTCATGGGGGCAGGTCGATGACACCGTCGGTGATTTCCAGGCGTACGCTCCTCGGCGCGGGACTGGCCGGAGCCTTGATGGCGAACCCGGCGACCGGCCCCGCCGCTGAAGCACCGGCCGGGCGGAAGCGGCAGCTGCGGGTCGCGCATCTCACGGACATCCACGTCCAGCCGGAACTCGAGGCGGCGCGCGGCCTGGAGGCCTGCTTCGCCCACGTGCAGGCGCCCGGCGAATCGGTCCCGGACGGGCCGCCCGATCTGGTGATCACCGGCGGCGACACCGTCATGGACGCCATGGATGCCGACGAGGCGCGGACGCGGCTGCAGTGGGACCTGTGGCGCAGGGCGAAAGCCGATCACTGCTCGCTCGACGTGCGCAGCGTCATGGGGAATCACGACGTGTGGGGATGGGGGAAGTCGAAAGCCAGGACGACCGGCGACGAGCCGCTCTACGGCAAGCGGTTCGCCTGCGAGCAGTTCGGGCGGGCGTTGCCCTACGAGAGTTTCGACCGTGGGGGGTGGCACATCGTGCTGCTCGACAGCACGTTTCCACATGCCGAGAGCTACATCGGCCGACTGGACGACGGTCAGTTTGACTGGCTCACGCGCGACCTCGACGCCGTGCCCGCGACGACGCCGGTGCTCATCGTGTCGCACATCCCGATCCTGTCCGTGTTTCCCCTGGCGGCCGCCACGGCGCGGGAGGAACCGGGGGGCCGGCCGACGTTCCAGGTGTCGGGCCAACTCGTGCACACCGACCACGCCCGGATCCAGGACCTGTTTGTCAAGCACCCGAACGTGAAGGCCTGCATCAGCGGGCACCTGCACGTCGTGGAGCAGGTGGACTACGCCGGAGTGCGGTATCTCTGCAACGGGGCCGTGTCAGCCGGGTGGTGGCGCGGTCAGCACCGGGGCACCGACTTCGGCTATTCGGTCGTCGATCTGTTCGACGACGGCACCGTCGAGGCACGCTACGTCCCCTACGGATGGACGGCCCGCGGCTAGCGGTTCGCGGCTCTGCGGGGCATACGGGTCATGCGGGAGAGCAGCCGGCGGCCGGCGTCGGGAAACCACTCGATGAGGCCGGCCATCAGGCCCGCCTTCCGGGGCACCACGAGTTCGCTCGTGCGGCGGTCACAGGCGGCGAGGATGTCCCGCGCGAGCCTGTCCGGATCGAGCTGCGCGAGGCTCGTGGTGCCGCCGGGCGCGGCCGCCTCCTGGGGCAGGCCGGCGGCTGCGGCCTCCGCCGCATAGCGTTCCGCGGCCCGATCGGCGGCCGGGTCGTCCGCCGCCCGTCGGATCGGCCCCGGCGACACCAGCAGCACGTGCACGCCCCGCGGCGCGAGCTCCAGCCGGACCGCATCGACGTAGGCCGCGAGCGCCGACTTCGCCACGCTGTAGGGCCCCATGAACGGCATCACGAGCTTGCCCGCGAGGCTGCCGATGTACGCGAGGTGCCCGCGGGCCGCCGCCACGTCGTCGGCCACGGCCTGCGTGATCTCGACCGCGGCGAGCAGGTTGGCATCGAGATACTCCTGGAGCGTCGCCCGCGAGGCCTTGAGGATGGCGGCCCGGCCGGACCGGCCCACGCAGAAGAAGAGATCGTCGATCCCGCCGAGCAGGCGGACCGCCTCCCCCGCGACCCGGTGCCCCTCACCGGCGGCCGCGAGATCGGCGGCGAGGCCATGGATCCGATCGGCCGGCACGCCACCCCGCTCACAGGCCTCGAGCGCCGCCCGGACGCCCGCCGCCGAGCGGCCGACGACGAGCACCCGTGCTCCCGCCGCCGCCAGATGCCGAGCCAGCACGAGCCCGAAGCCGGCCGTGCCGCCCGCCACGATCACCCGCCGCTCATGCCACGTCATCTGGGAACGCCAGTCCTCTCGCCGAAGTGCCGAATCCGGGAGTGCGAAGTGTACATCGGCCCCTGACCGACGGGCTCGACTGCGTGGTAGGATCCGCGGCCGCCAGAGTTCTTTCCCGCCCTCCTCTCCCAGCCCGCTCACCCTTCCCGCCGAGGAGCCCACCATGACCCCCCACCGGTCGCCCGAGATCGTCCGCACGAAGGTGGTCGCCACGCTCGGCCCAGCGTCGCGTGCCGAGGA
>RFUD01000311.1 GCA_009923125.1 Planctomycetia bacterium | reverse complement strand
TGAGCGAGAACGTGCGAGCGGGTGATTTCACGGAGGAGTTGGCACAGATCGCCCTGTCGATGCAGTCGGAACGCACCGGGCACACGCCGAAGGCGGTGACCGTGGTCGCCAGCGACGAGACGGTCGTGCTGACGCTGCACGAGGCGTTGACGCCGGCCGAAAAGATCCTGGCCCGCACCGAGTCCGGAGCGGCGAAGGTGGAGCAGTACCACCGGGCGTTGTTCGCGGTGTCGTGCGACGAGCTGCGGAAGGAGATTCAGCGGCTTACGGGCCGCCGGGTGCGGGAGGCCGCCGTCGTCGTCGAGCCCGCGACCGGGGCGATCGTCCACGCGTTCACGAGCGGGACTGTCGTGCAGATTTTCCAGCTGGAGCCGCACGGTGTCGGCACGCATGTGGCCGCGGGGGGCGGTCCGTCGTAACGGCGATGCATCCGGCCGCGCTGCCCATCGACCATCTGCTCGCGCAGACGCAGGTGAACGTCACGAAGCGCACGGGCCCCGGGGGGCAGCACCGCAACAAGGTGCAGACGGCCGTCGTGCTCATCCACGATCCCACGGGTGTCTCCGCCGAGGCGTCGGAGCGGCGCAGCCAGCAGGAGAATCGGCAGGTGGCGATCCGCCGGTTGCGGCTGCGGCTCGCGCTCGATCATCGCACGCCCGCCCCGGGTGGCCCGTCGCCGCTGTGGCAGTCGCGGGTGCACGGCGGCAGGATCGTGGTGGCCGTGACACACGACGACTATCCCGCACTCGTCGCCGAGGCCCTCGACCACCTGGCGGCGCATCGGCTCGCGATGTCGGAGACGGCCGCCGCGCTGGGGGTGACGGCCAGTCAGCTCGCCGGCCTGTTCCGCAAGGAGCCGCAGGCGTGGACGGTGCTCAACCGCCGGCGTGCGGCGGCAGGCTTGCCGGTGTTGAAGTGACGCCGTCGCGGATGGGCGGCGGTGGTCGATCGCGGGTGCCGCGAGCATAGCGGCGGGGCGGGCCGATGGACTACAACCACGGGCGGTCAGCCGCGCTTTCCCACCGCTTCACCGATCGACACCACGGATGCCGCTCGTCACGCTTCGCAACCTGTCGCTGCGGTTTCGCGGACCGCCGCTCCTCGACGAGGTGACCTGCCACGTCGAGGCCGGCCAGCGGATCGGACTGCTCGGCCGCAACGGCGCGGGCAAGACGTCGCTCATGCGGCTGATCGCCGGCTCCATCGAGCCCGACGCGGGGGAGGTGGCGTTCGCACCCGGGGCGACCGTCGCCCTGCTGCAGCAGGACGTGCCGCAGGACCTCGCCGGCCCCGTGCACGACATCGTCGCCACAGGACTCCCGCCCGCGACCGCCGACTCCGCGTGGCAGCGGGAGCAGGCGGTGGCCCAGATCGTCGCGCGGATGGAGCTCGACGGGACCGCCGCCTTCGAGTCGCTGTCGGCGGGCATGAAGCGCCGGGTGCTGCTCGCGCGGGCGGTCGTCGCCCAGCCCGACCTCCTCCTGCTCGACGAGCCGACGAATCACCTCGATATCGAGGCGGTCGAGTGGCTGGAGGCATTTCTCGGCCGCTGGCGGGGCACGCTGATGTTCGTGACGCACGACCGCACGTTCCTCCGGCGTGTCGCCGGCCGGATCCTCGAGATTGACCGGGGCCGGATCTTCGACTGGTCGTGCGACTACGACACGTTTCTCGTGCGCAAGGAGGAGGCGCTCGCCGCGGAGGAGAAGCACGACGCGCTGTTCGACAAGAAGCTCGCGCAGGAGGAGGTCTGGATCCGCACCGGAATCAAGGCCCGCCGCACCCGCAACGAGGGCCGCGTGCGGGCGCTCGAGGCGATGCGGCGCGAGCGCGGCCAGCGGCGGACGGCCGTGGGCCGGGTGAGGCTGGAGATCCAGGCGGCCGACCGCAGCGGTGCGCTCGTGGCGGCGCTCGACGGCGTGTCGTTCCGGCGCGGGCCGCGGCCGATCATCGCCGGGCTCTCGACGACCGTGATGCGCGGCGACCGGATCGGCATCATCGGCCCCAACGGCTGCGGCAAGACCACGCTCCTGCGGCTGATGCTCGGCGAACTCGATCCCGCGGAGGGCTCGGTGCGCCTGGGCACCAACCTGCGGATCGCCTTCTTCGACCAGCTCCGCGACCAGCTCGACGACGAGCAGACGGTGGCCGACAACGTCGCGGACGGCTACGAAACGGTGCACGTCAACGGCCAGCCGCGGCACGTCAACGGCTACCTGCAGGACTTTCTGTTCACGCCCGACCGGGCCCGCACGCCGGTGAAGTTTCTCTCCGGCGGCGAGCGGAACCGGGTGCTGCTGGCCCGGCTGTTCGCCAAGCCGGCCAACCTGATCGTGCTCGACGAACCGACGAACGACCTCGACGCGGAGACGCTCGAGATGCTGGAAGCCCGGCTGGTGGAGTTTCCCGGGACCGTGCTCGTGGTCAGCCACGACCGGGCGTTCCTCGACAACGTGGTCACGAGCACGCTCGTCTTCGAGCCGGCGGGCGACGGCACGGGCGGCGCCGTGAAGGAATACGTCGGTGGCTACTCCGACTGGCAGCGTCAGCGGGGGCCGGCGGAACCGGCCGCGGCGTCGCCGGGCCGTCCACGCGTGGCGCCGGCACCGGCACCCGCGGTCGATGGGGTGAAAAAGAAGCGGTCGTTCAAGGAACAGCGCGAGCTCGAGTCACTTCCGGCGGTGATCGAGTCGCTGGAGACGGAGATCGCCGCGCGGCACGCGGCGATGGCGGGGGCCGACTACTACCGACAGCCCGGCGACGTGCTGGCCCGCGACCAGGCCGGGCTGCGGGATCTCGAGTCGCGGCTCGCCGTGGCGTTTGCCCGCTGGGAAGCTCTCGAGGCGGGCGGCTGACCGGCGATCAGGACCGCGTGCCCACGTAGAGCGTGTTCCACCCGCCGCCGGTCGGATGGGTGCGGGCCTTCACCGCGTCCACGGCGAAGCCTGCCTCCCGCATGCGCTCGAGGAACCGCGGATCGTCGTCCGCCGACCAGACGGCGAGCCGGCCACGCGGCCGCAGGCTGGCGCGGGCCGCGCCGAGGCCCTTCGCCGTGTACAGCCGATCGTTGCCGGCGGCCGTGAGGCCGCTCGCGCCGTTGTCCACGTCGAGCATGATGGCATCGAACCGGCCGGGACCGGCGACCAGCACGTCGGCCACGTCGCCGGCGACGACGTCCACCCGCGGGTCGGCGAGTGCGTCGGCGGCGAGGCGGTGGGCCGGGTCGCGGTTCCACGCGAT
>RFUD01000032.1 GCA_009923125.1 Planctomycetia bacterium | reverse complement strand
CCAGCCGGGCCTGCGACGACTTCAGGGCGTGGAAGGCGGCCCACACCAGCGGGTGGGAGAAGAAGCCGGTGAACACGTGGAGCGAGTCCGACCCGCGATGCGTTGTGAGAGCAGCGTGATTGGAGGGGCTCGAAACGTCGATGACTCGCACGAGCTTATGCACGGGCTTCCGCCAGCCCTGGGCGACCCGCTCGGGCGGCATATCCTGCTCGACGGCGAGGATCACTTCGCCCGGAAACTGCTCGGCCACCGCTTCGAGGAACGCTTCTTGATGGGGGCTGGCGAATGGTTGCCAGAAGATGATGCGGCTGATCGTCAAACGAGGGTGCTGGCCGACGACGCAGACTTGGCGGACTGCATCTCGATGATCTTGAGCCTGATCGACTGGAAGTATTGCTTCTTGAGTGCGGCGAAAAACCAACCGGCCTTGCCGTCGAGAAAGCCTCGTTTCGCGATGTAACTCATCACGAAGTAGAAGTGGGCCAGCCACCATGATGTGAGGTGGCGATACTTGAACTGTTGCCGGGGCGTGAGGGCGGTCCAGGCTTCACCGGGCGCTGTCATGAGCCAGAGATAGCGATTCGCTTCCCAGGTGGAGTAGTCGTTGTGTTTGGCGAGATAGTGGTGCAGTCCGCGGTCGTCGCGGTGTTCGATCCGGGAGCGGATCTCGCCCGTGGTGCCGGAGAGCACGGGATGCTCGTGCACCTCCATGTCGAGTGGGCTCCACCAGTGCTCGGGGAATCGTTCGTATTCCCCCGCATCACGCCGAAACAGGGCGAGTTTCCGGAACACGTCTCCATGCTTCAGCGGTCGGCCCAGAAAGTAGTTCGTGAACGACAGCCAAAAGCCGACGTGAGGCGTGCCTGGAAGCGTGCGACGGAGTTCCTCGATGAAGGCCTCGGTGAGATGCTCATCGGCATCGAGAAAGAGGATCCAGGGATGAGCGAACGGGATGTTTCGAAGTGCCCAGTTGCGTTTCTTGGGGAACTGTCCGTTCCACGAGAAGTCCACGACCCTCGCCTGCTTCGCGACGGCGATCTCGCGCGTGCGGTCGATGCTGCCCGAATCGACGACGATGACGTCGTCAAACACACCCCGCAGGGAGTCGAGGCAGCCTGCCAGGTTTTTTTCCTCGTTGCGAACCGGAATGCATATCGAAACCGGGAGCGAGCGGCTGCCGTGCGACGTCACGGCCGATCCCGCGTGTGTTTCGCAAAGGCTATGAATTGAATGAGCGGCATGGATTACCCCGCCAACGCCGCAGTGAGGCGGTGGACGCAGGAGGACCATGTGAAACCTGCGGCTCTGGCCTTACCGCGGCCGATCCACGCGGCGCGATCTGCGGCCGAGTCGCGGAGGCTCTGGACCGCCGTGAGTATCACGCCGGGGCTCTGCTCATCGACGAAGATCGCTGCGTCGCCAGCCGTTTCCGGGACGGCCGTCCTACGGCAGGCGATCACCGGTAGTCCAGCCGCCATTGCCTCCACGGCGGCGAGACCGAACGACTCGACGTTGGGCAGATACAAAAGCGCGAGATAGCCGGGCATCATGGCGGCGAGCTGTTGAGTGGCGACGTAGCCGAGCCGACGGATGTTTGGGCGGGCATCGGCGGCCTTCACATACTTTGCCTCGTCGAACGTGCCGGCGATCTCGATCGTGACCGAGGGCAACTTGCGGTGCAGCAGGTCGGCCGCGGCGAGCACATGGGCCGCGCCGTCCCAGTCGTTGAGCCCGCCCACCACGAGGATCCGGTCGTGGTCGTAGGTCGCCGCCGGTTGCCGGCCGACTGCGAAGAAACACTCGTCGATGCCGTTGCCCACGACGAGCGAGCGGTGCGGATCGAGGCCGAAGCGGTCGATCAGAAAACTTTCGAGATACCTGGAGACGGAGATCACGAGATCAGCGTGGCGACAGACCTGCTCCAAGAACCATTGCATCCGGGCGCGTTCGAACGTCGCCCAGGCGGAGTTGTAACCCGGATACTCGCGCTCGAAGTAGGTGGCGCCGTGGATCGTGACGGCCGTGCGGGCGTGCTTCGCCGGAGCCCACAACTCCTGTGGCGAATAGATCCAATCGACGCCCTGGCAGAAGCGATCGATCGGCGGCCACGGGCTCGCAGCCCAGAGCATCCGCGCCATGCGGTTGGAGACGGGAATCGCATCGACCGGAAGGCCCGCAAGGCTGCTCGCATTCGGAATCGCGGCTGCCGGGCGGGAGAGTTGCGACCTCGGCGCCAGCACCGACACGGCGCACTCGGGCGTCGTTGCAAGGCCATGCACCATCCGGGCAATGTGCTTGTCCACGCCCGTGGGCTTCCGCGTGGTGTACCGGAGATCGACGTAGGCGGCTATACGCAGCGGTGAGGGCATTCATGCCAAGTGCTAAACGAGCGGACTGACGTGGCCGGGGACGCCGTGGATGAGAGAGTCGGCCGGGGCGTCCCGGAGGGCGGCGGAGTTGGCGGCGATTTTGCTCCGCGGGCCGATCGTGGCGCCGGGGCCGACGGAGGCGTGGAGGCCGAGGAAGGCGTCGGCGCCGATCTTCGCGCCGCCACCGAGCGCGGCGTAGGGCGAGAGCACCGCAAAATCTCCCGTGACGGCATCATGCCCCAGCGACGAGTGGTAGTTCATGAGCGTGAACCGGCCGAGCGTGACCGAATCACTCGCGATCGCATGCGGGCACAGGATCGAGCCGACGCCGATCGCGGCGGTGGGAAATACCACGGCCGTGGGATGGACGAGTGTCAGGAAAGTGGCCCCGCGCTCCTCGAGGTCTTCAGCCACCCGCCGGCGCACAGCCGGAATCCCGATCGCCAGCAGCAGGCCGTCGCCAGGCTGCGGTTCGAAGGCGGCGGGATCACCGAGAATCGGAACCTCGAGAGCGTGGCCCTGCAGGGCTTGTGGGTCGGCGGAGAGGAAACCACCGATCTTTGCAGAGTGCTCCGGCCACGCATCGCCGGCCCACTGCAGCACCTCTCTGCCAAAGCCTCCGGCCCCGACGATCAGGATGCGCCGGACCGTGGCAGGCGGGGCGAATTGCAGGGCAGCGTCTGCGCGCACTCCGTTCCTCTGGGTGGCAGCCAAAGATCCCGAAATTTCCGACTACGACAGTCTACAACATCTTTACGAGACAAGCGTTTACGACGGATGGGGGAGGGAGAGGCCCGGCGACCCTGCCTGTCGCCGGACAGCGGCAGGCGGGTCGATTGCTGCGATGGGGCCAGGTTGCGGGCGGAGTCAAGCGAAGGTATGATGTACGTGCGTCCATCATTCGGGGGATCATGGCCATGAATCCAGACACCGTTCGCGAGTTTCTTCGTCGGCAACCGTTCGAGCCGTTCGCTGTGGGGATTTTTGCCGGTCGTGGTTCCCAGCTTGAGCGAAGTGCGTGCATTTGCCGCAAAAGCCCATGAGCGCGGAGTGGCTTGGGAGGGCGATGCATTCGGATGGCATGCGGAGTACGTGCCGCAACGCGCAGAACCCCCGGTGCAATCCAGGCTCCGGTTTACGCCGGCCGAATTCTGCATCGGCGAGAGCGGCGTATGGTTTTTCTCGCTTGTGTGGGAGCGGGGTTCGGAAGAGGCGTTGGTGGAGTTTCTCGACGACTCAGGACTCGTGCGAGCATGAGATCGTGGCCAGACAAATCTTTCTGGCCGGCGTGAGATACCGTTTTTCGAACGGCGTGCGCGGCGTGGGCGGGGCGGGAGGAACAGGCATGCCACGATTCCACTCGCGGACTGGCAGGTGGGACGTTTGCTCCACAGGGCCGGGCAGTCGGAAGCTTGGCCTACAGGGCGCTGCCGCCGCCGGGAAGACGGCGCCGCAGGAAATTCATCCGTTTCTCCAGCGGTAACGCCAGGCGACGTCGGATCAGATCCTCGAGTTGGCGCTCGCTCTCCGCCCGCAGGGCTGCAAGGCCCTTTGCCCGCTCCGTGCGGGCTGAAGCCTGGTCTTGGTCTCGCTTCTTACGAGCCATGGCCACCTCGCCTCCTCGCAGACTCGAGCGTTCGCTCCAGAATCGACAATACCGCCTTGTCGCGATCGCGGCCCGCCGCTTTTTTGCTCGCGATGATGTCGTCAAGCGAGGCCAGCAGGAGTTGTAGCCCATCGATGTCGTGGGCGACGGCCCGCGCCCGCAGGCCCTCGAAAGAGCGGACGCCGTGAATCACCGGCATGAAATCGGCCTGCAGGCCGGAGTCTTCATTGACGACACGGTAGAGCTTCGACACCGGATAGAACGGCCGCAGGATCGTGGCATGAAGGTCGTCGGCGATCGCTTTGAGCTTGCGCATGTTCGAGGCTGTGTCGCGGAACATGAAGTCAAAGTCGATGGTTGTGACGGGAGCGCCGTGAATCGCTGCTGCCGCGTTGCCAATCAGCACGGCCTCGAGTCGATGTTCGTGCAGAGCCTGGAGGACTTGCGTGAGGAGCGGCGTGGCGTTCATGGGACACCATGATACAACCGCGAGGTGACGGGAGCGGTCGCCGAAGCCTGGCACGCGGGTCGCGTCCCCACGGGATTACACGCCGCCGGCGATCGTGAGCACCTGGCCGGTGATGAAGCCCGCGCGGGGGCTCGAGAGAAAGTCGATCGCGCCCACCACGTCGGCCGGCATGCCCAGGCGACCCAGCGGCGTGCGGCGGACGATCCGGACGCGATGTTCCTCCGAGAGCGAGGCCGACAGCTCGGTTTCCAAAAAGCCGGGTGCGACGGCATTCACGCGAATGCCCCGTGGCCCGAGTTCGCGGGCCAGGCTCCGCGCGAATCCTTCGAGGCCGGCCTTCGTGGCGGCGTAGACCGCAAGACCCGGGCTGCCCTGCGCCGCCACGACCGATGACACGAGCGTGATCGACGGGTGTTCCGCCTGCACGAGCATCTGCCGCACGACCTCACGCACGAGCACGATCGAGCCCCGCAGATTCACCGCCAGCATCGCGTCGATGTCGGCGTCGGCGGACGTGGCGAGCACGCCCTCCCTGGCGATCGCCGCATTCGCCACGCAGTGGTCGATCGAGCCGAATGCCGCAGCCACATGATCCACGAAGCCCCGCAAGGCGGCTGGATCGGCCGCATCGAGCGTTTCCACGAACAGCCTGCCCGAATGCCGCGAGACGAGCCTGGCAAGGGATTCCGAGCCCGAGCGGGAGAACGTGGCCACCCGGTCGCCACGCTCGAGCAACCGCTCGACGACGGCCAAGCCGAGCCCACGGGAACCGCCGGAAACGAGGGATGTGGGCATCGGAAGATCGGGGTGTGCTTCAGCGGCGGGGGACTTTGCCGGCGGGGGTCGTGACGAGTTGCTTCACGAAATCGACGAGCCGCGGCACGGCGTGGGGCTCGAGCCGCTCGCGGCAGATGGCGAGCGCCGCCGACCGCACCTGGTCGGGCGTCGTGCCCGCAGGCAAGGGCTCGTGGACCACGATCTGCGCCGCCACGAGCTCGCCCGTGATCGCGCTCGGCAGCCCGTAGACCCGCGCATCGGCCACGCCCGGCACGCCCCGCAGCACTTCTTCGACGCGCTTGGGATACACCTTCGCCCCGCCGACCACGATCACGTCGCTCCGTCGGCCGGTGAACTCGAGGCGGTTTCCCCGCCGCTCGACGAGATCGCCCGTGGCCACCTCCGCCGTGTCGCGCGAGAGCTGAACGAGCAATTCGCCGTCGCGCCGCGTCGCGAGCCTGACACCCCCGGGCAGCGGCCGACCGATCCACTCCGCCGGAAACCCCGCCTCGCCGTCGGTCACGCGAAACACCTCGCCCAGCTCCGTCGTCGCGTACACGTGCGTGATCTTCGCCTGCGGAAACAGCGTCTTCGCCTGGGAGAGCAGCTGGGCGTCGGCCGCCTCGCCGCCGAGCGTGATCCGATCGAGTCGCAGCGCCGAGACGAGCGACCGGTCGCCCGACGCGATCAGCCGGCGAAGGAGCGTGGGCGTGGACGGCAGGATCGACACCTCCTCCTCGACGCAGGCCCGCGCCACGGCGTCGGGATCGCGCGACACCGGCGCTACGATGCGGCCGGCCGTCAGCAGCGCCTGCAGCCAGACCTGCAGCCCCGCCCAGCGTGTCGCGTCGTAGACGAGCAGCCAGCCGCGGCCGTGCCACTGCTCGGCGAGCCGGGCCGCCGCCAGCAGCGAATCCCACGAGTGATCCACGAGTTTCGGCGGGCCGCTCGTGCCGCTCGTGGCCACGACGACCTGCGGCGGCACCGTCTCGAACTCGCGGCGCGGGCCCGTGGCCGCCGCGGGGGGCAGCGTCAGCGTGTCGTCGAGTGGCACCCAGTCGCGGAGCTCGCCCACGAGATCGCGGGCGTCTTCGGCGAGGAACGCCACCGGCACGTGCTCGCGGCCGCAGGCGGCGGCGATCACCGCGAGCGACTCCACCCGCTTCGCACGGGCCACGATGCCGACCGGCCGCGCGGCCGCCAGTTCGCCCTCGAGCTTCGCGATCGCGGCCGCGAGCGTCGCGTAGTCGATCACGCGGCGGGCCTCGCCGCCCCCGCCGGCGACGATCGCCGTGCGATCGGGGAACTGTCGGGCGACGAGGGCGATGGCGGCGGCGAGCCGGTCTTCCGCCGGTGCATCGGCGAGATGGCATCGCGGCCCGTGTCGCGGAGGACGGTGTGGATGGCGGCGGCGATGGCGTCGAGTGGCGTCACTGGAATTCGGTCATCGTGGCGGACCCGGGGGCGGCGATGCCGCGGCCCGTGAGGGCCTGCCAGCCGAGTTGCGGCACCGTGCACGCCACGATCCACAGGTCGAGGAACGGGGCGTACCAGCGACCCAGCATATCGACATATTGCACGTCGAGTTCCAGGCGGGTGGGCCAGTCGAGCGTATTGCGGCCGTGAATCTGCGCCCAGCCCGTGATCCCCGGCAAAACCTCGAGGCGGCGCGCCTGCCGCCGCGAATAGCGGGCGACGTACCGCATCGGCAGCGGGCGGGGGCCGACCAAGCTCATCGACCCGGCGAGCACGTTGAACAGCTGCGGCAGTTCGTCGAGGCTCGTACGCCGCAGCAGGCGTCCGAACGGCGTGAGCCGTCGGTCATCGGGCAGCAGCGCACCGTCGGGGCCGGTGGCGGTGGTCATCGAGCGGAATTTCACCAGCCGGATCGGCCGGCCTCCCCGGCCGGCCCGCTCCGAGAAGTGGAGCACGGGTGCCCCGAGCATCACCCGCACCGCGATCCACACCACCAGGAGCAGCGGCAGGACCGCGAGCAGGAGCGCCGTGGCCGCCACGACGTCGCAGCCGCGCTTCAGCCACAGGGAGTAGGCCGTCATCCGATCACCCGCATCCTCAGGATGGCCAGGCCGCCCAGGATCGCGGCGAGCAGACCGTACACCGCCGCGACCGCACCATGCGACCAGCCTCCGATCACGAGCCGTTGGTAGAGGTGGCTGCGGTGGGCCTGGAAGATGTTCTCCCCGGCGAACAGGCGCCGCACGAGCGTGGAGCCCGTGTCGAGGATGAACGGCCAGAGCGGGGCGATGGCCACCGGGAGCACCGCGGGGATCGCCTCACGGGGCAGCGCGAGCGGAAGCACGGCGAGCAGAAAGCCGCAGAACGCGCTCCCCACGTCGCCCATGAAGATCCTCGCCGGCTGCCAGTTGCAGGTGAGAAATCCGCCCGCCGCCGCCGCAAACGCAGCCGCCACGCCGCCGACGGCCGGGCTGCCGGACGCCGTGGTCACGACCGCCAGGACCAGGCCGGCGACCACCGCCGTGAGGCCCGCGATCCCGTCGATGCCGTCCATGAAGTTGAACGCGTTCGTGAGCCCGGCGATCCAGAGCACCGTCAGCGGCCAGGCGGCGGGACCGAGATCAAGTGTGCCGAGTCCACCAAGATCCACGCGCTCGACCGGGCCGAGGAACGCCGTGGCGGCGACCGCGGAGCCGAGATGGACGGTAAAGCGGAGCCGCTTGGACAGCGAGCGGACGTCGTCGATCCAACTCACCGCGGCGACCGCGGCGGCCGGCACGACCGCTCCCAGCAGCCTGCCCGCGGCGTCGGCGTGCAGGACGCACGCCACGGCCGCGGCCGCGAGCGTGACGGCCACGATGGCGAGCCCGCCGCCACGCGGCGTGGCTTCCACGTGGCTGCTGCGGGCGTTGGGGATGTCGAGCACCCCGCAAGCGGCCGCCCAGGCGCGGAGCCGGCGCACGAGCAGGACCGCGGCCATGAAGGCCGCGGCGGTCCAGACCGACCACAGGAGCGGGAGCGGCATGACGCAGGCGTGCCGGTGGACGGGCGCGACGCCCGTACTACTCGACGCCGATCCCTCCCGGCACCGGCGCGTACTCCGGGACGACCTCCCGCAGCCGGGCCCGGATGACGTGGGCCGGCTCGTCGAGCACCTCGCGCAGCGATTCGAGCAGTTCCTCGACCGCGCGGAGTTCCGCCGGCCGATGCAGCGCACAGAACACCTTCGGATGTGGCGTGCCGACGCGGCGCTCCTCCTCGAAGTACAGCTCCTCGTAGAGTTTCTCGCCGGGACGCAGGCCGGTGAACACGATCTCGATGTCGTCCTCGGTGAAGCCCGAGAGCGCGATCAGATCGCGGGCCAGATCGACGATCTTCACGCTTTCGCCCATGTCGAGGACGAAGATCTCGCCGCCGCGGCCCATGGCGGCCGCCTGGAGCACGAGCTGGGAGGCCTCGGGGATGAGCATGAAGTAGCGCTCGATCTCCGGATGTGTCACCGTGACCGGCCCCCCCCGGCGGATCTGCTCCTGGAAGGTGGGCACCACGCTGCCGTTCGAGCCGAGCACGTTGCCGAACCGCACCACGATGAACTTCGTCGCCGATTCCTTCGACAGCGCCTGCACGTAGCGCTCGGCGATCAGCTTCGAGCAGCCCATCACGCTCGTCGGATGCACCGCCTTGTCGGTGGAGATCGAGACGAACGTCCCCACGCCGTGTCGGTCGGCCAACTGGGCCAGCAGCCGCGTGGCCAGACAGTTGTTCTTGATCGCCTCGGCGGGGTTGGCCTCCATCAGCGGCACGTGCTTGTGCGCGGCCGCGTGGAAGATCACGTCGGGCCGCCAGGTCGCCAGGATGCGGTCGAGCCGCTCCTCGTCGGTGATGTCGGCGATCAGAAACTCGAGGGGCGGAAGGTGCTCGAGCCGGGCGAGTTCCTGCTCGAGGCCGAAGACGCCGTTTTCGGAGTGATCCACGATCAGCAGCCGGCCCGGATGGAACCGCAGCACCTGCCGGCAGATTTCCGAGCCGATCGACCCGCCCGCGCCGGTGACGAGCACCGTCCGTCCGGCGACGAGTCCGGCGACCGCCGAGTCGTCGAGCCGCACGGGTTCCCGCCGGAGGACGTCCTCGATCGCCACCGGCCGCAGCCGCACGTGCGTGCGGTCGTCGGCCGTGACCCCGGGGATCTCGTCGATGGCCGGCATCACCTTCACCGTCGCGCCGGCGGCCGTGCAGTCGGCGAGCAGTCGCCGGAAGGCCCGGCCGGTGACCGAACCCGACTGCACGAGCACGTCGTCGATCCGCCGGCGGGAGACCTCCTGCCCGGCCCGCTCGACGCCGCCGAGCACCTCGATGCCGGAGAACCGCGTGTGGTGCAGGGCGGGGTCGTCGTCGAGGAAGCCCACGATGATGTACGGGCTGCGGGAGGTGGCCATCAGGTTGCGGGCGAGGAGTTCGCCCGACTGATTCGCGCCGATGATCAGCGCCGACCGGGCCGGTTGGCGGCTGAACAGCGGCCGGAGTTCCTCGTGGACGCTCCGCCAGACGGCGCGAATTCCACCGATCACGAGGATCGTCGTGGCCCAGTCGAGCAGGATCACGCCGCGGGGAACGTGCCGGATCCCGCCGAACCGGCCGCTCGTGAGGAACAGGCCGTCGATCGCGGCGAGCACGAGCATCGACAGCGTGGCGCCCCACAGCAGGTTCAAGAGATCGCCGAACGCGACCCGCCGCCAGGAGACGTGGCACAG
Source organism: Planctomycetia bacterium (assembly GCA_009923125.1). GTDB lineage: Bacteria > Planctomycetota > Planctomycetia > Pirellulales > UBA1268 > RGVT01. The sequence goes on along the minus strand of RFUD01000032.1, from coordinate 1,594 downwards.
GCCCAGCGCGTAGAAGATCGACGACTTGAGCACCACCAAGCCGCCGACCGTGGCCGCGTAGACGGCGAACCATTTCCAGTCGAACGTGAAGTCGTAGCGGGTGAAGAAGGCGAAGAAATAGACCGCCGCGAACACCACGGCGTGGGCCATGGCCAGACCGGCGACCCGGCCCGAGAGCGGTCGCAAGAGGACACGGGGTGTGGAGAGGAAGAGGTTCATGCGGGTTTGGGGGCGTGGTCGGAGCCGCCGGGCGGAGTGAGCCCGACCCTGGCGCACCGCAGTTCGACGCCGGCGGTGAGCAGGGCCGCCAGGACCACCGGCACCAGCAGGGCCAGCGAGCGCACGGCCGGCGGGGTTTCGGGGGCCAGCACCACGACCCCGGCGAGGCCTCCCGACGCCGCCAGCGCGCCGTAGAGAATGGTCACCCAGGCGTGCGGGACGCCGCTGCGGACGAGCCGGTGGAAGAAAAACTCGCGGTGGGGTTCGAGCGGGTTGTGCCCGTTCGCCGCCCGGCGGATGACCGACACGAACGGGTCGTAGATGGCCGGCCACAGCGCCATCGCGATCGGCACCAGGATCACCGGCCGCCACACCGCCGGGAACAGGAGCGGCATGGCGGCGAAGAACGTGCCGAGGAACGCGCTGCCCACATCGCCCATGAAGATCCGGGCCGGCTGCCAGTTGAACACGAGGAAACCTCCGGCCGAGGCGGCCAGGAACGCGCCGAGCACCATCGAAGGCGGCACCCAGGCGACCAGCGACAGGGCCGCGATGGCCAGCCCGGCGACCACCGCCAGGAGCCCCGCCATGCCGTCGATGCCGTCCATGAAGTTGAAGGCGTTGGTGAGCCCGACGATCCAGACGATCGTGATCGGCCAGGCGGCGGCCCCGAACTCCAAGGGCGGCAGGCCCGGGAGCACGAGCGAGCGGATCGGCCCGAGGAACCAGGTGATCGCCGCCGCGACGGCCAGATGAATCACGAGCCGGAGCGTCGCCTTGAGCGGCTGCATGTCGTCGATCACGCCGACGAAGCCGATCACCAAGGCGGGCAGGAGCGTGCCGAGCATGATCGACCCGGCCATGCCCGGCCAGCGGAAGGCCGCCGCCGTCGCGGCCGCCGCCATGGTGATCACGATCGCGGCGCCTCCACCCCGGGCCGTGGGCAGGGCGTGGGCGCTGCGGCGATTGGGCAGGTCCACGAGGCAGTTCACCGCCGCAGCCGCGCTGGCCACCAGGGTGATGCCGATGGTTCCGCCAGAGCACCGCCTCGAGGTCGTGGAGTGGTGGAAAAAGATCGGTGGGTGTGGATGACGACGTCGGCATGGGCGAAGGGTTCAGCGGTGGGTGTCGAGCACCTCCCGGGCGACCATCCGGGCCACGGCCGGCGTCACATGGGCGCCCATCGGCAGCGACAGGCTGCGGGCCGACAGGCTGTCGGTGATCGGCAGCGGGTTGTCGGGCCGATGGTGGCGGGCGAAGGCCGTCATGCGATGGCAGGGGGGGGAGTAGTAGGCCCGGGAATCGATCCCGCGGTCGGCCAGATGCCGGCGAATCGCGTCGCGATCGACGCCGAAGGCGGTCGGATCGATCTTGA
>RFUD01000310.1 GCA_009923125.1 Planctomycetia bacterium | reverse complement strand
GGCGATGCCCGCCGCGGTCGTCGCCTCCTCGCCCTACGACTATTCGCAGCCGGTCGTCGTGAACAATTACATCACCGCCGACGGTGACGCGACCGCGGAGTCCGCGCCGGCGGCCCAAGGGGCAGCGGTGCCCGCCCGCGGGGCCGATTCCGATCGCGTGGTCGACGAGTCGCTCGCCAGGTTCAAAGCCGGTGACTACGCCGGCGCCCTGGCCGGCTGCGACAAGGCCCTCAAGGCAGCGCCGGGCGATGCCGTCGTCCACGAGGTCCGAGCGCTCGCGCTGTTCGCGCTCGGCCGCTACCCCGAATCGGCGGCGGCGCTCAACGCCGTGCTCGCCGCGGCGCCGGGCATGGACTGGACGACGATGAGCGGGTTGTATGCAGACCCGGACGATTACACGCCGCAGCTCCGGAAGCTCGAGGAGTACTGCCGGGCGAACCCGGACGACGCGGCGGGCCACTTCGTGCTCGCTTACCACTACCTCGTCGGCGGCCACCGCGACCTCGCGATCGAGGCGCTGCGCGTGGTCGTGGCCAAGCAGCCGAACGATGCGGTCGCGAAGCGGCTGCTCGAGGCCCTCGCGCCGCCCGCTTCCACGCCGCCCCCGGCTCAGGGCACCGGCACATCGCCGGCGGCCGCGGCACCGGAGACCGACCTCGTCGGCACCTGGAAGGCGACCAGCGGCCAGGACTCCGTGGTGCTCACGGTCACCGCCGATTCCGGGTTCACCTGGGAGGCCAGACCGACCGGCCGGCCGGCCGTGAAGATCGCGGGCACGATCGAGACCTCGGCCGACGCGATCAACCTGGTGAGCGAGACCGCCGGCACGATGAACGGCCGCGTCACCTCGAAGGGTGGCGACGCATTCGAGTTCGCCCTGGCCAACGCCCCCCCGTCGGCCAAGCCGCTGGAGTTCCGCCGCCAGCCCTGACGCGTGTCGCCATCCGGTCCGGGCCGCGCCGCGTCAGGCGGCAGGCCGCTCGTGACCGCAGTCCGGGGCGGCGTCGATTCCCACCCGGTGCAGCTCCGCGTCGAGCGGGACGCCGGGCGGTCCCGGCAGCCGCGCCGCTCGCCGGGCCACACGCGATGCCCGCGGTCGCACGATCCGGGCCTCGGGCCGGCGTTGGCCCGACATCGCCCACGCCTCGGCGTCGTCGGAGAGATGGGTCAGGAGCCGCTCGATGCCCGCCCGGTGGGTCTCGATGCCTTCCCGATCGAGGTCCGCCGGCACGGCGATCGCGCGGCTCACGACGCCTCGCGCGCGGGTGAATGGCCGCGGCAGCGCGAAGCGATCCCACGTCCCGAAGCGATACGGTCGATCGTAGCCGAGGCCCATCGCGACGATCGGAATGCCGAGCGTGCTCGCCAGGAACACGCAGCCCGGCGCGAGCCGGCGGCGGGGGCCGCGCGGGCCGTCCGGCGTGATCGTGAGGTTGCCCTCGGCGGCGCGGTCGGCCAGTTGCCGGAGCACGACCGAGCCGCCGTTGAACGTGCTTCCGCGAACGACGCCGAAGCCCATCATCCGCGCGACCCGGTCGAGGATGTCGGCGTCACCGTGACGGGAGAGCAGCATCGAGATGTTGGAGTGGCCGCGCAGGCACAGCGGCAGCAGGATGTTCTCGTGCCAGAACACGTAGATCTTCGCGCCCCGGTAGTCGGGATGCACGGGATCGACCGCGGGGTCGCCGAACTCCACCCGGCAGTCGAGCGTCGCCATCCAGCGGCGGATGGCGGCCGTCGCCACGAGGGAGGTCGCGCCGATGGCGAGCGGTGAGCCGATCTTCACGCGTGCGTCCTTGCGATGAACCGGGGGAACGATGAACCGTTGGTCAGGCGTCCGGCCAGCCGCCCTCGAAGACTTCCTCGGCCGGACCGGTCATGAACACGTGGCCGGTGGTCGCCCAGTCGAGCTCGAGTTCGCCCCCCGGCAGCTCGGCGACGATCCGGCGATCGGTGCGGTCGGTGAGCACGCCGGCCACGCACACCGCCGCCGCCCCGGTGCCGCAGGCCTGCGTGATCCCGCTGCCGCGTTCCCAGGTGCGCATCGCGACGCGGCCGGGCGACCGCACCTGCACGAAGTGCACGTTGACCCGCTGCGGAAACGACGCATGCCGCTCGATCCTCGGGCCGACCGCCTCGAGAGGAATGCCGGCGACGTCGCGGCAGAAGTAGACGACGTGCGGATTGCCCATGGAGACGCACGTCATCCGCGGGTCGAGCCCCGCGGCGGACCACCACGTCGCTTCGGGGCCCAGCGCCGCGCTCGGCGCGTCGACCACGCGTCCGCCACCCGCGCCCGTGACCGGAATCCGCTCCGCCTCCAGGATCGGCTCGCCCATGTCCACCCGCACCTGCGACAGCCGCGGGCCCGTCGGCCTGACGTCCACCGTGAGCACCCCGCGGCCGGTTTCGATCGCCACCGCGCCGGCCGGCGCGTGGCCGTGGGCGACGACGAGATGGGCCACGCAGCGGATGCCGTTGCCGCACATCTCGGCCTCGCTGCCGTCGGCATTGAACATCCGCATCCTCGCCGCCGCCACCGTCGAGGGGAGGACGAGCACGAGGCCATCGCCGCCGACGCCGCGGTGACGGTCGGCGATCACCGGCGCGAGCGCCGCCGGATCGGCCGGTGGCCGCTCCCGGAAACAGTCGATGTAGACGTAGTCATTGCCCGCGCCGTGCATCTTCACGAAGCGGGTGATCCGGGTGGTCGTGGATTCGGACATCGGCAAGGCTCCGCGTTCTGTTGTACCGGCACCGCCGCGCCCGTGGACAGAGGACTCTCGTCACGGAACGGCGGATGGCTCGCTACCGCCTGCTGTCCCGGGCCGCCTCGCGACGGGCGGCCCGGAGGCCTTCCGGGCCGCGGCGCTGCGACTGGAGTTGCTGGATCGCCGCCGCGAGCGTGGGAAAGGCCTCGGTCGAGATGTCGGGCTGCGCGAGCGTGCCATCGACATGGACGAGCATGAACTGCCCGCTCGCGCCGCCGAGCACGCGCTTCATCACCGGCAGCTGCGTCTCCGAGTCGCCCATGATCGAGCGGAACGTCATCCGCACCTGGCCGTCGAGATCGACCTCGCCGTTGCCGACGAGGCTGATCGCGTCGCCCGAGAGTTCGATGTTGTCGAGGTAGGCGTGCGGCCCCTCGATGCGGAAATCGACGAGGCTGGAACTGAAGGCCTTGCGGTCGGGAGCCTTGACGCGGAGCACCTTGAGCATCGCCACGATCACCGGGAGCTCG
>RFUD01000309.1 GCA_009923125.1 Planctomycetia bacterium | reverse complement strand
CCGAGCATGACGCCCAGATAGATCCCGATCTGGTGGATGCCGACGGCCCGCGAGCGCGTGGCCGACGCGTGGTGGTCGGCGATGAGCGCAAGCGCGGTCGGGATGTAAAACGCCTCGGAGAGGCCCATGGCGGCCCGGGTGGCAAGCAGATGGTCGTACGTCGTCGCCTGCCCCGTGGCCCAGGTGACGGCCGACCAGGCGAAGAGGCTCGCGCACACGACGAGAGGCTTGCTGAACCGGTCGGCCACGAGGCCGGCAAAGGGGCTCGCCAACGCATACGTCCACTTGAACCAGGCGAGCATGTGCCCCCACTGCTCCTGGCTCTCGATCCCGCTTACGTCGCCCATGATCGACCGCTGCATCGTGGCGACGAGCTGCCGGTCGAGGTAGTTGAGCAGGGCCACCGGCACGAGCAGCGCGACGGTGAGCCAGGCGGTGCGATTCATGCCGCCCCAGTCTACGCATCGCTCGGCAGAAAACGTCACCTCACGTACACTGCCGCCCATTCCATGAACGCGCGCATCATCCTCTGGTCGGTCACCTCGGCGCTCGCCGGGTTTCTGTTCGGCTTCGATACGGTCGTGATCTCGGGGGCCGAGCAGACGATCCAAGCGCTCTGGAACCTCTCGCCAGCGCTGCACGGCATCGTGATGGGTAGCGCCCTCTACGGCACCGTGCTCGGCGCGCTCGTGGGCGCCTGGCCGACCGATCGCTGGGGCCGAAAGCCGACGCTCTTCTGGATCGGCGTGCTCTATTTCGTGTCGGCGGTCTGGTCGGGGCTGGCGACCGATCCCTGGTCGTTCATCGTGGCCCGCTTCATCGGCGGCGTGGGCGTGGGCATCTCCACCGTCGTGGCCCCGCTCTACATCGCCGAGATTTCGCCGCCGGGCGCCCGGGGGCGGCTCGCGGGCATGTTTCAATTCAACATCGTGTTCGGCATCCTGATGGCGTTCCTTTCCAACTGGCTGCTCCGCGACGTGGGCGACAACGCCTGGCGCTGGATGATGGGCTCGGAGGCCTTTCCAGCGTTCGCCTACACGCTCGCCTGCCTCACGATTCCCGAGAGCCCCCGCTGGCTGCTCGACCGCGGCCGCGTCGACGACGCAAAGGCGGTGCTCCGGTCGGCCGCGCCGAACGCCACCGCCGCCGAGATCGACCGCTTCGCCGCGCAGGTTCGCGCGGCCGACGTCGCGGCGGCGGGGCACGGCAGCCTCCTCGACCCGCAGCTCCGCCGGCCCGTGCTGCTCGCCTTCCTGATCGCGTTGTTCAATCAGCTTTCGGGCATCAACGCCGTGCTCTACTTCGCGCCGCGGATCTTCGAGATGGCTGGGCTCGGCGAGAAGTCGGCACTCCTGCAGTCGATCGGGATCGGAATCACGAACCTCGTGGCCACGTTCGTGGGCCTGTGGCTCATCGACCGGCTCGGCCGACGCACGCTTCGGTGGGCTACATCGCCTCGCTCGGCCTCACGGCGTGGGCCTTCTTCACCGGCCACATGGCGATCGTGCCGGCCTGCATCTTCGCCTTCATCGCGGCACACGCCGTCGGCCAGGGGGCGGTGATCTGGGTGTTCATCTCGGAAATCTTCCCCGACCACGCCCGTGCGGCCGGCCAGGCCCTCGGGAGCGCGACGCACTGGGTGTTCGCGGCGCTGCTCACCACGTTTTTCCCGCAAATGGTCGCATCGTTCGCCCCGGGCTGGGTGTTCTTGTTTTTCACCGGGATGATGGCCCTGCAGCTCGTCTGGGTGTGGCTCTCCGTGCCCGAAACGAAGGGTGTGCCGCTCGAGGAAATGCAGGCCCGCCTCGCCCGACACGACCCATCCTCCGGCGACGCACACAACAGAGGGGGATGGGCATGACTCGATATCTGTTGACCGTATCGGTGGTGGTCTGGGCCGCCGCGCCTTGCGCGCACGCCGTTGACCCGGCTGAACTCGGGTCTGGGCGCAGCCGGCGACGTTGGAGCAGGACGGCGCGGGAACCCTGTCGCTCGAGGAAGGCTCGGCGTTCGACGCGATCGTGCTGGGCGAGGTGCGCCGCGGCGTCTGGATGCCCGGCAGCGACCTCTTCAACCGCACCCAGAGAAACCAGGAGGCGTGGCCGCAGGAGACAAGCTGCGCCATGACCGGCATCGCCATCGTGTATGAGGGGCGGACGATACGGCTCTATCGGAACGGCACCCAGGTGGCCGAGTACCACGTCAAGGCCCCGCAGCGGTTCTCCGCTTGGGCCCAGGTATCACTGGGCCTGCGTCACGCCAACGCGGGGTTCTTTGCCGGCCGGATCGACGAGGCGCGGGTGTACGACAAGGCGTTGACGGCGGCACAGGTGGCGGCGCTCACCCCGGCTCCGGCGCCGAACCTCGAGGCCCAGGCCGGCCCGCCGTATGCGGTGTGGACGTTCCAGGACGGCACCCCGCGCGAGGAGACGGGTCGAATTCGCAACTGCACGCTTCACGGTGGCGCACGGATCGAAAATGGACAACTCGTGCTCGATGGCGTGGACGACTTCCTGGGCGTGGTTCCAGACTATACGTCGCGCGTTCCCCGGCGCGACCGCTACGCAGGAACGCTCGCGGAGCAGGAGGAGCAGCTGCGCGACGATCCGCAGCTCCGCCGCTTCGCCGCGTCACGAGCGAAGCGCGCCGCCGATCCGTATCTGCCGCGCTACCACTTCACGAGCCCGGAGGGCAGGCTGAACGACCCGAACGGACTCTGTTTCTGGCAGGGGCGCTGGCATCTCTTCTACCAGGCATACCCGCCCGAGGATCCGCGGCAGCACTGGGGCCATGCCGTCAGCGACGACCTGATCCACTGGCGCGACCTGCCGTACGCCATTTACCCGAACCCCGAGGAGTGCTGCTTCTCGGGCGCTACGCTGCTCGAGGCCGACCGCGTGATCGCCATGTACCACGGCACGAAGGTCGGTAATATGGTGGCGACATCCGCCGATCCACTCCTGCTCAACTGGGAGAAGGTGACCGGCAAGGAGGTCGTCCCCATGCGTCAGCCTGACGGGTCGCCACAGCCGTTCGGCGTCTTCGATCCGTGCATCTGGAAACAGGGTGATTGGTATTACTCGCTTTCCGGCGCCACGATCCCCGGCCCTGGGGTGACCCGTGTCCGCGGCGAGTTCCTCCTCCGGTCGAGAGACCTGGCCACGTGGGAGTACCTGCATCCGTTCGTCGAGAACGATGCCTTCGGGTTGGTCGGGGACGACGGCGCCTGCCCATACTTCTGGCCGCTTGGCGACCGG
>RFUD01000308.1 GCA_009923125.1 Planctomycetia bacterium | reverse complement strand
CTCGAGGAGGGCGACCTGACCGACGTCTGCCTGGCGACGTCGAACTGCACGTGCGTGTACGCCCCACGATTTTCGTCGGTGCGCGAACTGCTGCGGCCCCACGAGGATGCGACGCCCGAGGGGCCGGAAGGCCTGACGGCCGACGCGCATCTCGACGCGGCGGTGGACCTCGTGCCGGTCGTCGCCCGCACCCATCTCGTGCCGACCTGCCTGGCCCGTCAGGCCCAGCCCGGCCTCGCGGTCGAGGAGCGGCTGCCACCGCTCGCCGTCGATCAGGCCGACGTGCCCCGGGCGGAGATCGACGCGGCCGGACCCGCCGAGGACGTGGCCGACGAGCAGCCCGAGCAAACGCGGCTCGTGCAGACGCCGCGCATCAAGGTGGGCTTCGACGTGCCTCTCGCCTGGACGTGCGTGAGCGGCGCCCAGGTCACGGTCGGCGGCCAGGCCGCCGAGGTCGTCGCCGCGGATCAGGGCACGGCGACACTGCGGCTGGAGGAGCCTGGCCGGTGCGAACTCACGCTCTGCAAACGCGCCGGTAGCGACACCGCGCGGGTCGGCGAGGAACTCGACTTCACGATCTTCGTGTTGAACTCGGGCGACCGGGCGCTCACCGACATCCTGCTCGTCGATGCCCTTCCCAAGCGGCTGCAACTCGTGCCCGACAGCGCCGACTCGAGCCTTCCAGCGGTGATCGAAACCGGCACCGGCGACGACGGCTCCGTGGTGGTCAGCTGGCGGCTCACCGGCACGCTCGCGCCCGGGGACAGCGGCTTCGTGCGGTTTCGGACGATCGTGCGGTAGCCCGGGCGTGAGGGTGTCGAGGTTTGCCCTGCGCCGCCGCGCAGGGGTACGATCTGGGCGGCCCAGCGGCGTCCCGCGGCCGCCACGCTTTTTTCGTCGTTTCCCGCCTTTCCTTCGCGAGGCCTCCATGTCCCTGCTCCGCCGGCTGCTCCTCCCGTCGCTCCTCACTCTCCTCGCCGTGACGGCGGCGGCACCGCGGCTGGCCGCACAGCCGGCCGCCGCTCCGCCCGCCACCGGTGGCACGGCGGCCGGGCTGCCGAAGGTGCCGCCGGTTCCCGAGGGCACCCCCCAGCAGTTGCTCGAATTCGTCGAGGGACTCAAGCAGAGCAACGCCCGGCCGAAGTCACGCGAGGAGATGATGGCCTGGATGAAGGAGGTGGCCGGCGCCTCGCGGCAGGCCGCCGACAAGATCCTCGCCCAGGTCCAGCCGGGGCAGAAGTTTCACGACGAGGCCGCCACGCTCAAGCTCGAGAGCCTGATGATGCTCGGCCGCATGGGCGACGAGCAGGCCGCCGCCGACATGGCCGCCTACGCCAAGTCACTGGTCAACAGCCCGTCCGCTGAACTCGCCAAGGAGGCGAAGCGGCTCGTGCTCGTGTCCGACGCCCAGCAGTTGTTGTCGAGCGGCAAGCTCGACGGCGGCCCGGCGCTCGTGCAGAACGTGGCCGGCATGCTGGCCGCCGATCCCGACGATCCGCAGACGGCGGGCCTCGCCATGCAGTTGGCCAACGCCTTCGAGCACGTGCCTGGCGGCGAGCCGCTGGCCATGCTGGCCTACAAGTCGTTCGGGCCGTTGTTCGCCAAGAGCCAGAACGAGCAGATCCGGTCGATGGGGGAGAGCTTCGCCGGAACCCTGCGGCGGCTGGCGCTCGTCGGTCATCCGATGGAGATCAGCGGCACCCTGCTGAACGGCCAGCCGTTCGACCAGAAGTCGCTGGCGGGCAAGGTGGTGCTCGTCGACTTCTGGGCCACCTGGTGCGGCCCCTGCGTGGCCGAGATCCCGAACGTGCTCGCACAGTACGAGAAGTATCGCGGCCAGGGCTTCGAGGTCGTGGGCGTCAGCCTCGACGAGGACCGCGAGGCCCTCGAGAAGTTCGTGACCGAGCAGAAGGTGCCGTGGCCGATCCTCTACGAGAAGCCCCAGGGCGAGGGGTGGCGGCATCCGCTGGCCACCTACTACGGCATCAGCGGGATTCCGACGGTGATCCTCATCGGCCGCGACGGCAACGTGATCACGCTCAACGCACGGGGTGAGAAGCTCGGCGAGGAACTCGCCAAGTTGTTCAAGCCGGCCGGCTGAGGATCGACCGACCACCACGCCGAGCAGGCCCGGACCAGACGCGGACCACACTCGGACCAGACGCGGACCACACGTGGACAAGCGGCTCATTTCGCGGCGTGCGAGCGCCTTCGACTCCTCGGGCATCCGCAAGGTCTTCGACCTCGCCGCGACGCTCGTGGATCCGATCAACCTGTCGATCGGCCAGCCCGACTTCGAGATGCCGGCGGCCGCCCGGGCCGCCGCGTGCGCGGCGACGGAGGCGGGACGCAACGGCTACACGCCGACGCAGGGGATCGCGCCCCTGCGGGAACGGCTCGAGGCGCAGGTGCGGGCCGAACTCGGTCAGCCCGACCGGGCGCTGTGCCTGACGAGCGGCTCGAGCGGCGCGCTCAACCTGGCGCTCATGGCGCTGGTCGATCCGGGCGACGAGGTGATCGTGTTCGAACCGGCGTTCGTGATGTACCGTCCCCTCGTGGAGTTCCTCGGCGGGCGGTGCGTGACGATCGACACGGCCCCCACGTTCGAGGTCGACGTGGAGCGGGTCGCGGCCGCCATCACGCCGGCCACGAAGGTCATCCTCCTCAACACCCCCGCCAATCCCACGGGCGTCGTGGCCTCGGCCGACACCGTGCGCGACCTCGCCCGGCTCGCGGAGCGTCGCGGGGTGACGATCGTCAGCGACGAGCTCTACCGCTCCTACTGCTACGACACGCCGTTCGCCTCCCCCGCCCTGCACGCCGCGGGCGTGGTGGTGATCGACGGCTTCTCGAAGTCGCACGCGATGACGGGCTGGCGGGTGGGCTGGGTCCACGGGCCGAAGCCGGTCGTGGACGCCTGCACGATGCTGCAGCAGTACACGTTCGTGTGCGCGCCGCAGGTGGGGCAATGGGCCGCGCTCGCCGCCCTCGATGCGCCGATGACGGGGCCGCTCGCCGAATGTCGGCGAAAGCGGGACAAGCTGATGGCCGGCCTGGCGGGCCACTACCGGTTCGTCCGGCCCGGCGGCGCCTTCTACCTTTACCCCGAGGCGCCCGGGGGTTCCGGCAAAGCCTTCGCCGAGCGGGCCGTGGTCGAGGAGAAGATGCTCGTCGTGCCGGGCGCGGTGTTCGGCGCCGCCGACACGCACTTTCGCATCGCCTATACCGTGAGCGATGCGGTGCTCGACCGCGGCATCGCGGCCCTG
>RFUD01000307.1 GCA_009923125.1 Planctomycetia bacterium | reverse complement strand
ATGCCCGACTGGTAGCGAGAGATCTCCTCGCGGAGGACGGATGCGATTTCGTCGGTCAACTGTGCCATGAGTACTCCCCGGTTTGGATGGCGTGGATGTTCCGTTCGCGGAGCCGGCCGCCGATGCGGGCCAGGCCCGTGGCGACCGACTGGTCGTAGATCGTGTCGCCGATGCGGACGACGAGTCCGCCGATGATCGAGGGATCGACGACGAAGTGCGGCGTGAGCCTGGCCGAGAGGGCCCGTTCCGTCTCGGCCACGACCTGCTTTTGGTCGGCGGCGTCCAGCGGCACGGCGGTCGTGAACGTGGCCTGACGGAGGCCGTCGCGCTCGTCGGCCAGCCGCTCGGCGGAGGCGACGATATGGGCGAGATGGCCGAGCCTGCCGTGACGGGCGAGCACGTGCAGGGCGTTGGTGGTGGTGGGCTTGAGCCGTCCCTGGGCGAGGCGGTCGATGATCTTGTCCTTCTCCTCCGCCGGCACCTTCGGCGACGCGAACACCTCGGCGGCGTGCGGCACGGTGGGGAGCACGTCCCGGGCGAGCATGCCGAGTTCCGCGAGCACCTCGCGTCGGCAGCCGCCGGCATCGGCCGCGTCGAGGATGGCCTGGGCGTACACCTTGGCCACCCGGTCGCCGGCGATGTCGACGTGCGACGAGGAGGCGGTCGATGTGCTGGAGGGGCTGCTCATGGTGGCGATCTTCGGGCACATGCCCGATGTCAGGTGCCTGGGTTGGTCACTGGGTTGGTCAGTTGATGCTCGGCCGGCTCGACAGGCCGGCGACCGACTCGCGGACCAGCCTTGCCTGATCGTCCTTGCCGAGCTTCTCCCGCAGGAACTTGCCGGCGACCTCGACGGCCAGGTGGCCGGCCTGCTCGGCGATCTGCGACAGGGCGTCGTCCTTCGCCAGTTGAATCTCGTGCTTCGCCCGCGCCTGCTCATCGTCGGCCGCCTTGCGGGCCTCGGCGACGATCGTCTGGCGCGTGTTGTCGGCGTCGCGGCGGGCCTCCTCGAGCATCGCCCGCACCTCGTCGGTGGCCTCGGCGAGTCGGCGCTCGTACGAGGCGAGCATTCGCTTGGCCTCCTCGTTGGCGGCCTTCGTCTCGGCGATCTGGCGGGCGATGCCCTCTTCCCGCTTCTCGAGCCCCTGCATGATCGGCTTCCAGGCGAACTTCGTGAGCAACGCGAGCAGGGCCAGGAACACCGCGAACGACCACACGGCGAGATCGGTCTGGAACCAGGCCGGGCTCTCGAAATCCTTCTGCGAGACACCGGCCGGAAGGTTGTGGCCGATGGCGGGACCGTGTCCGTGCGGGTCGCTGGCGACGGCAGTCGCGCCCGCGATGACGGCGGTGAGGATGGCGAGCTTCACGATTCGGGCGAGCCGGAGCACCGGCGCTGCGGAACGACGCGGCATCACGATCGGGGCTGGCACGGGAGTCTCCGGGAAACGGGCGTGGCGAACGGACGATGGAAACCTGGCAATGAAAAACGGCGATAAAAACCTGGAGCTGACGTTGAGGCCCTGCCGACCCGCGCCGCGACCGGCTGCGGGAGACGGGGCACGCGCCGCGTGCCCCGTCTCCGCGTCGGCAGGAACGGCGTCAGGCCTTCTGCGAGCAGATGAACAGCGCGTAGAAGGTGAAGCCTTCGATCAGGGCGGCCGCGATGATCATCGCGGTCTGGATGCTGCCGGCCACCTCGGGCTGCCGCGACATGCCCTCGTAGGCGGCCGACGCGAGCTTGCTGATGCCGTAGGCGGCGCCGATCACCACCATCGCGACGCTGAACGCCGACGTCAGGTCGATGAGCGAGCGGCCGGCGGCCTCCGCGGGCTGGGCACTGGCCACGTTGGCGGCGAAGAAGGCCACGGCGACGGTGGCCAGGGTGACGAGGGTGCGGGTCGAGAGCAACGAACGGATCATCAATCAAACTCCTTGCAAAGAGGGACCGGACGGATGCCCGGATACGGTTGAAAAGGGGAAACAGTCGGATTCAGGATCGGGGGTCGTCAGTGTTGATGGACGGATGCACCGATGAACAGGGCCGAGAGGAACGTGAAAATGTAGGCCTGCAGGAAGGCCACGAAGAGTTCCAGCACGCTGAACAGCGTGCTGCTCACGACGCTGATGCCGGTGACCGTCGCCCACAGGCCCATCGAGTAGGAGGCCGCCGCCGAGATCAGCCCCATGATGCCGAGCAGCACGAGGTGACCGGCCACCATGTTCGCCAGGAGCCGCACGGCGAGGATCAGGTGCTTGATGCACAGGCCCAGGATTTCGATCGCGAAGATCATCGGTTTGAGCAGGATCGCCAACGGCAGCGGCAGGTCCATCGACGGCACCTGGTTGACGAAGAACCCGATGAACCCGAACTTCATCATGCCCGCGACCACCACCGTCAGCAGCGTGATGCCGGCGAGCGCCAGCGTGACGGAGAACGAGGCCGTCGGCGAGCCCGCCCAGGGCACCATTCCGAGCAGGTTGCAGCCGAGCACGAAAAAGAACAGCGTGAGCAGGAGCGGCACGAACCGATCCCCCTCGTGAACCTCGCGGTGGACCTCCACCGCCCCGCCACCGGCCCCCGCGAGCATGGGACCGCCGTGCTCGTGCCGGTCATGGCCGTGGCCGCCGTGCTCTGCATGGTCGTCGTGGGCGTCGTGGTCGTGGTCGTGGTCGTGGCTGTCGATCGCCGGCCGGGCGATCTGGTCGCGCACGAACAGGATCATCGCCTCGAACAGGTTGGCGAACCCGCCCTTCGCGGGCTCCCCGGACTGCAGTCGCTTCGCGAGCCGGCTGAAGAGCAGCAGCAGCACGCCGGCGACCACGAGCTCGAGCAGCATGTACTTGGAGATGCAGAATCCCGACTTCTTCTCATACAGGCTGTCGAGCGTGCCGAACGGTTGGGGGATCAGCACCTTGCCGTCGAGCGCCGCGTTGAACTGCTCGACGCTCGGCATCGTCGCGGGATCATGCTCGAACGGGGCCCGCAGGAACGCCGGCACGTCTTCCAGCGACTTCCAGTTCTGCCGCCAGAGCACCTTCGGAACCTCGAAGAAGTACGAATCCTTGAGGTGGTAGATCGGGTTGTGGTCGGACATGTCGGCCTTGAATCCCTGCCCCGGGCGGCTGCTGATCCATCGTTTCCGCGGGGCCGAGAGTGTGCGGCATCGCCCCCGTCGGCGTCAATTCGGTCGGCTGCCGCGGGGCGTCCGGCCGGAATTCCGTTCCCAGATGATGATCCGAACGATGTCCGCCGCAAGGGCGGCCAGA
>RFUD01000306.1 GCA_009923125.1 Planctomycetia bacterium | reverse complement strand
CGTGCCGCCACGTCGGCGAGCCTTCCGCGCGGCCAGTCGATCCCCCAGGCGCGCGCCGCGGCGAGGAGGGCCGCCGCGGCGTCGCTCGACCCGCCGCCGAGCCCGGCGCCCGATGGGATCTGCTTCTCGAGTTCGACCTCCAGGCCGCGGGCCTCCCCCGCCTCGTGCGCCAGCAGTCGCACGGCGCGGACCACGAGGTTCGAGTCGTCGGCGGGCACGTCGCGGGCGAGGGCCCGCGCCTCGAGCCGCGCGAGCCGGCCGCCGAACCGCACGGTGAACCCGATGTCCGGCGCCGGCGACGCCCGCACCGTGAGCGTGTCGTGGAGGCTCACCGGCACCATCAACGACTCGATCTCGTGGAACGCGTCGGGCCGCCGGGCAAGCACGGCGAGCGAGAGATTGAGCTTCGCCGGCGCGTGGATCGTGATCACGGCCAACGCTAGCGCCAGTTGGCGATGAACGCGACGGTCACCAGCGACAGCACCAGCCCGATCGCCACGAGCACGGCCAGCAGGATGGAGATGCTGCGGCCGGCCCACAGGTCGTCGCGGATCATCTCGGCCCGGTCGGTCTTGTCGAACGAGCGGTTCCAGACGGGAAACGTCCGGTCGTCGTACACCCAGAGGGTGCGTTCTTCGAGTTGCTTCTGGCTCATGACGTGTGGGGAGTGGCACGGGCCGGCGTCCGCGCCGGCGTATGATGGGGGCGACCGCCAAAACCTTACCTCCGGCCGGCCCGCGACACCAGTCCGCGGCCCGCCTCCCCGATGCAGCACATCCTCGAAGCCGCCGCCGCACTGCCCGACTGGCTCGCCGCCCAGGGCCAGCCGGCATGGCGTGCCGGGGCGATCCGGCGCTGGCTCACCGTCGGCCGTGCCGAGTCGTTCGAGGCCATGACCGACCTGCCCAAGGGGCTGCGGTCCGCCCTGGCGTCGGAGTTCCACATCTGGACGACGTCGATCGCGCGGCACACGCGGGCCGACGACGGCACCGAGAAACTGCTCCTCGAACTGCACGACGGCCAGCGGATCGAGTGCGTCCTGTTGCGCGAGCAGGGCCCGGGCGCCGGGGAGGCCGGGGCCCGCCGCACCGTGTGCATCAGTTCGCAGGTGGGCTGCGCGATGGGATGCGTGTTCTGCGCGAGCGGCCTCGACGGCGTCGTGCGCAACCTGACCACCGGCGAGATCGTCGAGCAGCTGCTCCGGCTGCAGATGCTCCTGCCGCCGGAAGAACGACTGAGCCACATCGTGGTGATGGGCATGGGCGAGCCGCTGGCCAACCTCGACCGCCTGCTGCCGGCGCTCGCCACCGCCCAGGATCGCGACGGCCTGGGGATCTCGCAGCGCAGGATCACCATCTCCACCGTCGGCCTGCCGCCCGCGATCGACCGGCTCGCGGCCGAGCATCCGGTCTACAACCTCGCCGTCTCGCTCCACGCCGCCGACGACGACCTGCGGACGCGGCTGGTGCCGGTGAACAAGGCGATCGGCCTGGCCGAGGTGATGGCGGCGGCCGACCGCTACTGGGAAGCCTCGGGGCGGCGACTGACGTTCGAGTACGTGCTCCTCGGCCGGCTCAACGACCAGCCGGAGCACGCCCACGCCCTCGTCCGACGGCTCGCCGGCCGCGCCGCCCTCGTCAACGTGATTCCCTACAACCGCGTGGCCGGCCTGCCGTACGAGGAGCCGACGCCGACCGACCGCGAACGGTTCCTCGACATCCTGCGGGCGGCCGGCGTCAACGTGCACGTGCGGCGTCGGAAGGGCGCCCGCATCGACGCCGCCTGCGGCCAGCTCCGCCGCGCGGCCTCGACCGCCTAGGCGAACCAGCCGAGCAGCAGCACGACGGCGAGCACGAGACCGAGGATGCCGCCGAGCCAGACGGCCCAGTGGATCGCGGCAAAGCGGATCTCGGCCGGATCCTCGTGGTGGGTCGCCGCGAAGATCAGGCTGGCCAGCGCCATCAGCGGCAGGCCGAAGAAGACACCGGGCACGCGATCGACGAGCGCGGCCAGGATCACAGGTGGGACGAATGTCGCCCAGACGGTGCACAGGGTGAACATGGGGATGGCCTCCTTGCCGGTGGCGGGGTCGAAGGGATCAGGTCTTGCGTTCTCGGCCGGCCTTGCGGTCCTCGTCGGTCGGGGTGCCGAGCGGCCCCGCCCACGCGTCGTAGACCACGAGCACGTTGAGCATGCCCGCGAGCATCGTGTAGAGGGTCCCGATGTCGAACCACCGGCCGAGCCGCCGATGCCAGTGCGACACCTGCTCGCCGCGGAACTGCCTGAGCGGCGGCCGATCGAAGAAGTCCTCGGCGTCGATGTCGGGGTCGGAGGCCGCGAGCCGATCCGCGTAGGCCCGCGACACGTACTGGCCCGCCACCAGCGGCGGAGCCATGAACGGGCTGGCGAACAGCGGCTGCCGCGCCGCCCCGTTGAGCTGAAACGACTGCACGACGGCCGGCAGGGCCACGAGCCCCGCGCCCGCCTGACAGACGAACGGCCAGCGGGTCTCTCCCGGCTTCCATGACGCGTAGACGACCTTGCCGCCGCCGAGCCACAGTCCCGCCAGAAACGTCCCCAGGATCGCACCCATGAACAGCCGGCCCTTGAACAGCCGCCCCTGGTAGAGCTGGCCGAGCCCCGGGACCGCCCACGACAACAGCGCCGCCAGCGCCGGATTCCTCAGGTCGATGGCGGAACCGTCGTCGGGCGAGACCGCGACGATCCGGCGTGTCTGATCCTTGTCGCGCGCGAGTGTCAACGATGCCGCTCCCTGATCATGTCGAGTGTAGGCGATGGTGGTCCGATCCGAAATCACCCCGTGATTTCCCGGGACGCCATGGGTCGTGATACGATCCCGGCGAATCGGACGGGAGTCGTCGGATCGCCTTCCCCGCATCCGCCCGTCCGACGTGCCTGACGGAAGTGTGTATGCGCCGCCGTACGTGGATGCTCGCCGGTCTGACCAGCCTGATCGCGACCGTCGGCTGCTCGGCCGGAGGCCGGAGCCAGGCGAAGAACCGGCGACGGGCCGACGGCAAGCGGCCGAAGGGACCCAAGACGATGGGCAATCTCCTCGTCGAGGGCTACATCGCCGATCTCAAGAACGGCACGACGGAAAGCAAAATCACGGCGGCCAGGGAGCTCGCGAATCTCGGGGATGCGGCCTCAGGCGTGGGAGCCGCGTCCCCGAGTTCATTTTTACCCGTGCATTCCAGAGGGGTTCGCCGTGGCGAGCGTGCACGAACGCGACGTGCCCCAAAACGCCGAACG
>RFUD01000305.1 GCA_009923125.1 Planctomycetia bacterium | reverse complement strand
TCGCGGCGGACCTGGCGGTCACGTTCGTGGGGACCCAGGCGGCCTACGCCTGGTACCAGCCGGGCACGACGCAGACGTTCACGGTCGAGGTCACGAATCTCGGCCCCGACACGGCCACCGGGGCCGCCGTGACGACCGCCCTGGGCAGCCAGATCTCGCAGCAGACGTGGACGGCCGCGTTCTCGACCGGTGCGAGCGGCACGACGAGCGGCTCCGGCCCGCTGAACACCTCCGTCACGCTGCCGTCCGGCGGCAAGGCCACCTACACGATCACGGGCACGATCGGTGAATCGGCCTCCGGCACGCTGACGCCCAGCGCCGGCGTCGCGCTCGCCGGCGACCCCAATCCTGCCAACGACACGGCCCGCGAGTCGCTGCGGTTCGCGTCGCCGTTTCTGGCCGTCACCGACGCGATGGGCGTGGACGCCACGTCGCAGGTGCGGATCGTGGACCGCAGGACCGGGGCCGTGACGGCGGCTTTCGAAGCCTTCGGCGACTACAACGGTGGCGTGCGGGCGGCCGTCGGCAATTTCGACGGCACGAATCGGCCGATGGTCGCCGTCGTGCCGGGCCGGGGCCTGCCCGCGCAGTTGAAGGTCTTCGCCCTCTCCGATGCCGGTACCTGGCAGGAGCGTCCGGAGTTTCGCACCACGCCGTTCGCCGGCTCCACCCGCGGACTCTCGATCGCCTCCGGCGACTTCAACGCCGACGGCCGGGACGACTTCGCGCTGGGCGATGCGGGCGGCGGTCAGGTGAAGGTGTTCCTCGCGCGGAAGCCGACGCCCCAAAATCCCGATGCCGTGGAAAATACGCCCTTCCGCACGCTCACGAACGCGGGCGTCGGCGGTGGGATCGCCGCGGCCGACCTCGGGACGTTTTCCAGCGGCCGCACGACCAATGCCGCCAGTCAGGATGGTCGGGCCGAACTCATCGTCGGGACCGGGGCGGGGGCCGCCCCGCGGGTGCGGGTGGTCGATCTGTCGGGCAGCCGCCCCGCGGTGATCGACACGATCCGTCCGCAGGTCGGCCTTGAACGCGGTGGCCTCTCGGTGGCCGCGGCCCGTGTCGCCGCCGGCGGCATTCCGAACATCCTGGTGACAGGCGGCGGCAGCCGGGGCCGCACCGAGGTGTATGACGGCACGGTGGCGAATGCGGCCAACCGTCGCCTCGCCGCGTTCAGCGCGTTCGGTGACATCGGTCGCCAGGCCGCGGCGGGCTTCGTGGCGGCGATCGACACCGACGGCGACGGCCGGGCCGAGACGCTCCTCTCCTCGCAGGGCTACGACGGCGCGGCGGGCGTGAAGAGCCTGGGCACGACGGGGCTCGCGACGGGCAGCGTCGGCGCGTTCACCCGCTTCGGCAACTTCGGCCGCCCGGTGGACGTGGCGGCGGCCCCGGCGCGGAGTGCCGTCGGCGTCGTGACATCCTCCACCGGCCTAAAGTCGATCACGCTCGCCAATGGACCGGCCTCGGGCACGGCGGCAGCGGCGGGCAAGAGGCTCACGGTCAATTACACCGGCACACTCCTCGACGGCACCCAATTCGACAGTTCACGCGGCCCGGGCAGAACGCCCTTCGAGTTCACGCTCGGACAGGGGCAGGTGATCAAGGGCTGGGACGAGGGGCTGCTCGGCCGGCGGCCCGGTGACCGGTTGCAACTGATCATCCCGGCGCCGCTGGCGTACGGCGCGACCGGCCAGGGCAGCATCCCCGCGAACGCCACGCTTGTCTTCGACATCGAAGTCGTGAGCGTGACGTAGGCCGGCGTCGTTGCCGCCCGACCGCTACCAGCGGGCCTCGAGGCCCAGATTGCCGCCGTACAGATAGACGCCGCTGCCGCCGTTGAGCCCCGTGCCGCCGCCGGGCGGAGCGGCGAAGTCGAACTGATTGGGGGCGAGTGCGACGCCCGTCAGCCAGATCAGGTTGTAGCCCATCCGCAGGCCCCACGTGTCGTCGATCCGGTAGACGAGCGAGAAATTCAGGTCGCTGATCAGGCCGGTGCCGCCCTCCGTCGCCGAGCGGGCCGACCGCTCCACGAGCGGCACACCCCCGGGAGAAATGACGGAGTTCACGATCGGCTGCTGGGCCTGGCTCATCGCGGTGCCGCCGAAGGCCACCTTCCCCCAGCTCTCGAACGCCCACCGCTCCCACGCCATGCGGCCGCGGGCGCCGACCTGGGCCGCGAAGATGTTGCTCGTGCTCGACACGCCGTAGAGTCCGGCGCCGGTGTTGCCGGGGGGTGTAAATGCCAACAGCGCCGTCTCGTCGAGCCCCGCCCAGCGGAATCCGCAGAGCCAGTCGAGCGAACCGCCCTCGTAGCACCCGGCGCGGCGCCACGGCTCGCCCGCGAGGCGGTCGGGGCCGCCGTCGGCCACGCGGCGAAACAGGTTGAACTCGGCGGAGTTGAGCGACGAGCGATACGACGCCCGGGCGAAGTCCGCATCGCCGAGCACTCCGGGCTGAAGGCCGAGCGGCCCCGGTGCCTCGAGCGTGCCTGAGGGGCTGGAGGCGGTTCGGGATGCGAACATGCCCCACACGCCGAGATAGCCGACCTCCCATCCGGGATCGCAGCCGCGGGCCTGGCCGAGAAAAAACCGCCACGCCGGCTGGGTCGCGAAGCTCAGGTCTCCCGCGGCGATCGCCTGCCCGCCGGCCGGGCCATCGACGACCAGCGGCCGGCCCATCGACTGGTTGTCGCGCTGCAGGAACAGCGTGTTGAACACGGCGTAGGTTTCCGGGCAGCCAGGCCCCAGATCACTGAACGCCGGGCGGACCGGGACGCAGCTGTCGGACTCGCCGCAGGGCGGGTATTCGGGCACATCGGGGGCGGCCTCCACGGCCGATGCGACGGCGGCCTCCTCCTCGGCCGTCAGGGCAGGGCACGCCCCGCCGGCCCACGTCAGGAGGACCGCGAGTGCGAAAGTCGTCGTTCCCCTTGCGGAAAACATGTCGATGCCTGCCCTGGGCGCACGGTCCTGCCACGCGGAACAACCGGTTCCACCCTGTTTTTCGGCATATCCGGCCCGGCAGGATGAGCCACGTTTTCCGGCCGGCTGGCCGGCGAACCGTGCCTTCACAAAGGCGTGATTCACCGGTTTCCGCGTGGTACTTTGGTCTGATCGGTCGTGCGGCCGGCAGCGACTGGGTGGAATGGCGAATTTTTTCGGGCGGTGGCCGATGGCACCGCCCGATGCAGGTGTTCACACGCGAAAGGCGGAGGCATGGTGTCAGCGGTATTCGGCAGGTTCTCCCGGCGGGGGCGTTCGACGGGGAAGACGGGGCGGGCGCGGTCTGCCCGCC
>RFUD01000304.1 GCA_009923125.1 Planctomycetia bacterium | reverse complement strand
GGCTGGCTGGGAAGCGGCCGTACACTCCGGGGGAGATGACGTTGACCCATCCTGACCACGACGCGGGCGGCCGCAGGGACGGCGGCCCGCCGGCGTTCCGTCCCGGGACGCGGCGCGGGTCGTCCGCGCGGAAGCGGGTCACCGAGCTGGCCGCGCAGACGAACGTCGATCAGGTGTTCCTGGCCACGCAGAAGCAACTGCGGCCGAACCGCCACGGGCAGCTCTACCTCCAGGTCGAACTCGCCGACCGGAGTGGTTCGATCACCGGCCGCCTGTGGAACGCGTCGGATGACGACTTCGCGGCGTTCGACGAGGGGGACTACGTGCAGGTGGAGGGCACGACGCAACTCTACTCCGGCGCCCTGCAGATCATCATCGCGTCGATCCGGCGCATCGACCCGCGCACGATCGACGAGCGGGAGTTTCTCGTGCTCTCGCCCGCCGATGTCGATCGCCTGCGGTCCGAACTCCAGGCGCTGCTCGGCACCGTCGTGGCGCCGCCGCTGCGGGAACTCGTGGCGGAGACGCTCGCCGATGCCGGCCTGATGCGGGCCTTCGAACGCAGTCCGGCCGGCGTGAAGCAGCACCATGCGCACGCCGGCGGCCTGCTGGAGCACGTCGTCAACCTGTTGCGGCTCGCGGACCGCGTGGCGCCGCTCTATCCCGACCTCGACCGCGATCTTCTCTTGGTCGGCGTCCTCTACCACGACATCGGCAAGACGGTGGAGCTGGAGAGCGAGCGCGGGTTTTCCTACACCGACGCCGGCCAACTGCTCGGCCACGTGCTCCTCGGCCTGGAGCTGATCGAGGAGAAGATCCGCGCCGTCGAGGCCCGCGGCGGCGGGCCGATCGACGAGGAGACGGCCCTGCGTTTGAAGCACATGATCGCCAGCCACCACGGGCAGTACGAGTTCGGGGCCCCCAAGCTCCCGATGACGCTCGAGGCCCTCGCGCTCCACCACCTCGACCATCTCGACGCCACGCTGGCCGGCGTCCTGCAGTTGATGCGGAACGAGGCGGCGATCGACGGCGGCTGGACGCAGTACCAGCCGAACCAGGGCCGCAAGTTCTTCCGGGGCCGCGCATGACCCGGCAGCGTCCGAAGCCGCCGCGGGAACGCAATCGCGGCCGCGCCGACGGGGTCGTGGGAATCTTCAAGCGGGCGGCCGGGGGGTATGGCTTCGTGCGGCCGCTCGACGCCCCTGCGGGTGATCGCTCCGCCGACATCCACATCGCCGCCCCGGCGGCGCTCGATGCGTCCACGGGCGACACCGTGCGCGTGCGGCCGTTCACGGGGCGCGACGCCGGCCGGCCCGGCCCGTCCCCGGCGACCGGCTCCACGATCAGGTCCTCGACGGTCTCCTGCCGCAGGGCGAGGCCGTCGGTCTCCTCCACGATCCGCTTGACCTCCATCTGGTAGAGCCGCTTGTCGGCCTGGGCCCGCGGGCCGTGCATCGCCGGCCCCTTCGAGCGGTTGAGCACGCGGAACTGGATCCCCGTGGCGTCGATCGCCCGCCCCATCACGCCGCCGAGCGCGTCGACCTCGCGGACGAGCTGCGCCTTGCCGACGCCGCCGATCGCGGGATTGCAGCTCATCTGGCCGACGGTGTCGCAATTCGCCGTGAGCAGCGCCACCCGCGCCCCGAGCCGCGCCGCCGCGCACGCCGCCTCCACGCCGGCATGCCCGGCACCGACGACGACCACATCGTAGTCATAGCGGCATGTCATGAGCCCGAGTCTACCACCCGGGCATCGGGCTTCCGGCTGGCATGCCTCGATTTGCCGGCGCCGGCTGGAAACGGGAGGCGAGGGGTTACCCCTACCACGGAGCCGGCGTACGCAGACAAGCGGAGCCAGGATGGCGAAGCGCCGTCGGAGTCGAGCGAACGAAGGCCAGGATGGCCGCAGTGAGCGTCCGGCGACGTGGTACGGGGTAACCCCGAAGCCGGCTTGGGCGTGTCGACTGAGACGTCCGGATCACGCCGCGGCGCGGCGCGGGGGGGCGAGCTTGAAGAGGGCGAACAGGTCGTCGGCCGTGAGGCCCGAGGAGGCCGGGGCCTCGGCCTGCGAGAGGATCGTGTCGGAGAGGTCGCGCTTCGCGCGCAGGACCTCGTCGATCCGCTCCTCGATCGTGCCCGCCGAGAGATAGCGGGTCACCGTCACGGCGCCGGCGGCGCCGATCCGGTGGGCGCGGTTGATCGCCTGATCCTCGATGGCAGGGTTCCACCAGCGGTCGAACAGGAACACGTATTGCGAAAACTGGAGATTGAGCCCCACCGCCCCGGCCCCGTACGAGAGCAGCAGCACGGAGTGCCGCTTGTCGCGCCGAAACCTCCCGATCGCCTCGTCCCGGGCGACGGTGGACATGCCGCCGTGGTAGCTGAGCGCGCCGAATCGCGCCAGCCGTTTCTCGAGCCGGCCGAGCGTCTCGACCCACTGGCTGAACACGAGCGCCTTGCGGCCGCTCGCCTGCACCTCCTCGAGTTCGGCCTCGAGGCAGTCGAGCTTCGCGCTCGCGCCCGTGGCGGTGTCGAAGTTGCAGATCTGCTTCAGCCGCAGCACGAGCTCGAACACGTTCTGGATCGTCGCCTCGTTGCCGAGCGCCGAGAGCCGCAGCACCCCCTCCTCCTCGGCGAGGCGGTAGGTCTCGCGTTGCTCGGGCGAGAGCTCGATCCGCTCGTCGCGGTTGAGCCGCGGCGGCATGTCGGTGAGCACCTTGTCCTTCGTGCGCCGCAGCACGTGGTCGGCCGCCGCGGCGCCGAGGGCCTTCGGCGACATGCGGTCGTGGAGGTGGCCCGGCGCCACGAACTCGAACAGCGAGACGAGATCCTCGGCCCGGTTCTCGACGGGCGTGCCGGTGAGCGCCCAGCTGCGGCCCCGCTTCAGCGCCCGCACGGCCTGGCTGGTGTGGCTCGAGCGGTTCTTGATCCGCTGCGCCTCGTCGAGCACGACGAGGTCGAATTCGAGGCCCAGTTCGGCGACGAGATCGCGATCGCGGACCACGACCTCGTAGTTGGCGAGTTTCACGGGGACGTCGGCCAGCGACCACTGCCAGCGCCGCCGCCCCTGCTCCCCCTCGATCGTCGCCACCACGAGTTCGGGCGCCCAGTCGGCGAGCTCACGGGCCCAGTTCGACACGAGCCCCTTGGGGCAGACGACGAGCACCCGTCGCGCCTGTCCCGACCGCACGAGCAGCCGCAGCGAGGAGATCGCCTGCATCGACTTGCCGAGCCCCATCTCGTCGGCCAGCACGGCGCCGTGCCGCGGCAGGAGGAACGCCATGCCGTCGAGCTGGAACGGAAACGGCGG
>RFUD01000303.1 GCA_009923125.1 Planctomycetia bacterium | reverse complement strand
GCAGGCGTCGCACCGCGGCCGGGTCGGCGTGCAGATCAGGGCGCCGAGGTCCATCAGCGCCTGGTTGAACCTCCCCGCGCCCCGCGCTGGCACGACGGTCGCGGCGAGCTCCCAGATCGCCGCATCGCCGCCCGGCCCGTCGAGCGGCTCCCCGTGGCCGGCCAGCCGGGCGAGCACGCGTCGCGAATTCGCCTCCACGATCGGCTCGGCTGCGTCGAAGGCGATCGAGGCGATGGCGTTGGCCGTGTAGCGGCCGACGCCGGGCAGCGACCGCAGGGCGTCGGCCGTGCGCGGAAACGCCCCGCCATGATCCGCGACGATCCGCCGCGCGGCCGCGTGCAATTGCCGGGCGCGACGGTAATAGCCGAGCCCCTCCCACGCCTTGAGCACGCGGTCCTCGCGTGCCGCCGCCAGCGACCGCACGTCCGGGAATGCTTCCAGGAACCGGACGAAAAACTCCTTGACGCGCTCGACCTGCGTCTGCTGGAGCATGATCTCGCTCACCCACACGCGATAGGGGTCGCGCGAACGCCGCCAGGGCAGATCCCGGCCCGCGCGGGAAAACCAGCGGCCGAGCGGGCCGACGATCCCCCGTGGCACGGCCGGCGGCCGGCGCGGCCCTCGTGTCCCTGCGACCTTCACTCCGGGTCCCTTGCAATCGGGTTTTTGTTCCGTTCCAACCACGTGAGAATACCCGGGCCGCCGGAAACCCTCCCGGCCGCGTCGAGGATCGCCGGTTCGAGACCGCCATGGCTGAAAAACTCCGCCTCCAGGAACATCCCGGCGCCGCCGGCGGCGTGTGGGAATTCCTCCACCCGCGCTGCGCCCGCAAGCGGCGCGATGACATCGAGGAGGTCGAGGCGATGGTGGCCGCGGGCGAGACCGACGTGGCCCGCGAGGAGCTCGTATGGCTGTTGACGGAGTGCCCGGACTTCCTCGACGCCCACCTGCACCTCGGCCTGCTGGCGCTCGAGGAGGACGACCCGAAGCTCGCCCGTGGCCACTTCGGCCGGGCGTACGAACTCGGGCTCAAGGCGCTCGAAGCCGCGGGCAACCCGCGTCCCGTCCCCTACGAACGCGACGGCAACCGGGCGTTCTTCGAGGCGGCGAAAGGACTCGTGCACTGCCTCGTGGCCACCGGCAGGATGCAACTCGCCAAGGACGTCGTGCGCCGGGCCACGGCGCTCGACCCGTCCGATCCGCTCGGGCTGGTGTCCCTCGTCGCCCGCGGTCGAACGCCGCCGGGGAGGCGGGACG
Source organism: Planctomycetia bacterium (assembly GCA_009923125.1). Taxonomy (GTDB): domain Bacteria; phylum Planctomycetota; class Planctomycetia; order Pirellulales; family UBA1268; genus RGVT01. The sequence goes on along the minus strand of RFUD01000303.1, from coordinate 2,059 downwards.
AATGACCGGCGCCGGCAGGTTCATCGTGCTCGAGGGGATCGACGGCGCCGGCAAGTCGTCGCAGATCGACCCGCTCACGGGCTGGCTGCGGTCCCGCGGATTGAGCGTCAGGACCTGCCGCGATCCCGGCGCGACCGCCGCCGGCGACGCGATCCGGGCGATCCTGCTCGATCGCCGCGAGATCCAGCTCGTGCCGACGAGCGAGATGCTCCTCTACCAGGCGGCCCGCGCCCAACTGGTTCACGAGGTGATCGGCCCGGCCCTGGCCCGCGGCGAGTGGGTCGTGTCCGACCGCTACCTGCTCGCCAACATCGTCTACCAGGGGCATGCCGGCGGACTCGACCCGGACCTCATCCGGCGCGTCGGCGATGTGGCGACCGGGGGGCTCGCGCCCGACCTCGTGCTGCTCCTCGACGTCGATCTGGGCACCGCCACCCGCCGGCTCGCGCGGCCCCTGGACAGGCTGGAGAGTCGAGGCGACGAGTATCGCGGGCGGCTGCGCGACGGCTACCTCGCCGAGGCGGCACGCGACCCCGCCCGGATCGCGGTCGTCGATGCGACGGCCGGTCCCGACACCGTCGCCGAACGGGTGCGCACGGCGGTGTGTGATCACTTTCCCGAACTGCGGTGACGACCCATGGCATGGCAGGGAATCGAGGGACACGATGCGGTGGCCGCGGACTTCGCCCGGTCGCACGCCCGCGGACGCGTGGCGGGCACCTACCTGTTCATCGGTCCCGCGGGTGTCGGCAAGGCGTCGTTCGCCCGGCAGCTCGCCAAGGCGGTCACGTGCCGGGCTCCGCGCGCCGGCCTCGTCGCCTGCGATTCCTGCGCGTCGTGCGTGCAGGCCGAGGCCGGCAGCCACCCCGACATCGAGATCGTGCGGAAGCCGGAGGACCGCGCGACGATTCCCCTGGAGGCGCTGATCGGCGACGCGGACCACCGACTCCGCGAAGGGCTCTGCTGGCGGCTCCTGCTGCGGCCCGTGCTCGGCGGCCGCAGGGTCGCGATCATCCTCGATGCCGACCACCTGTCGGAGGAAGCGGCCAACTGCCTGCTGAAGACGCTCGAGGAGCCGCCGCCCGACGCCCTGATCATCCTCGTCGGAACGGCCCTGGAGCGGCAGCTGCCGACGATCCGGTCGCGTTGCCAGATCGTGCGGTTCCAGCCCCTGTCGGCGGATGCCGTGGTGCGGGTGCTCTCCAGCGAAGAGCCGTCGGCGACCGGAGACCCCGGCCGGCTGGAGGCGTGCGCGGCGGCCGCCGCGGGCAGCCTCGCACGGGCCCGGCTGCTGCTCGACGACGAACTGGTCGCCTTTCGGAGCCGAGTGTTCCGCACGCTCGGCGAGACGCCACTCCGCGGCGTCGAACTGGCCCGTGACGTGATCGCGTTCGTGGAGGCGGCGGGGAAGGAAGCGCCGCCACGCAGGGCGCGGCTGAGGGTCGCGCTCGACTTCGCCGTCGAGTTCTTCCGGGCCGCACTGCGGCGCGACGCGGCCGGTACGCTCCCGACCGACGCTGTTCTCGCCGCGGCCGTCCACGACTGGCGAGGGGATGCCGAACGGGCCGATGGGGCGCTGGCGGCGACGCTCGACGCCCTCGACGCGATCGAGCGGAACGCCAACCTGACGACGCTCGTCGATGCCTGGACGGCGATTTTGGAAGAGCCGCGGCTTGCCCATTCGACCTGAACGACCGGGCTTGCGTTGCCGCCGCGCCGACCCTGACGCCGCGTGCCGGCTGGATCGATTTTTCGGGTCGTACCTGTCGATCCACGGAGAGCGGTGGAGATCAGGCGGTCGCCACGTGGGCGGAACGCGTTTGGCACACCGGCATCTGACCAGGGTCGGGGAATGTCGGAAAAACGTGCCGGTGGAATCGTCGCCTCGTCGTTCGTCGCCGGGCTGCTCCTGGCAGCCGGAATCTTCGCGCCGCGAGCGTGGGAGCCTGTTCCCGAGCCGTTCTTCGGCCTCGATGAAGCCGCAGCCGATTCACCGCCCGGGCTGGTGATCGTGGGCGGGGCCCGGGGCAGCGATGCCACGACGGCGTCGATGCCGTCG
>RFUD01000302.1 GCA_009923125.1 Planctomycetia bacterium | reverse complement strand
ATGGGGGAGCGGACGATCCTCGACGTGGCCCGCGGGCTCGCCGCGCTGGCCGACCAGACCGCCGACAAGCTGGCCACCGGCGCGATGGTGAAGAGCCTCCGCGACCGCCGCGGCGTGGCCTACCGCCTGGGTGCGAGCGAACCGCCCCCGATCGGCCCCGACACCATCGAGCTGCCCGACTACGACGCGGTCGTCCGCGATCCGCTCGCGTTCTGCGAGATGACCAGGATCGCGCACCTCGAGACGAACCCCCACAACGCCCGCCGGCTCGTGCAACGCCATGGCCGCGAGGCGGTCGTCGTGAACCCGCCCGCGCTGCCGCTCGAGCAGGACGAGATGGACGAGGTCTACGGCCTGCCCTTCACCCGCCGGCCCCATCCCGCCTACGGCGCGGCGCGGATCCCGGCCTACGAGGTGGTGGAAACGAGCGTGCAGATCATGCGGGGCTGCTTCGGCGGCTGCACGTTCTGCTCGATCACCGCGCACGAGGGGCGGATCATCCAGAGCCGCTCGCAGGAGTCGATCATCACCGAGATCAAGCAGATCGCCTCCCAACCAGGCTTCAAGGGCACCGTCTCCGACATCGGGGGGCCCACCGCCAACATGTACCAGATGCGGTGCACGCGACCCGAGGTCGAGGCGAAGTGCCGGCGGCTCTCCTGCGTGCATCCCTCGGTGTGCAAACTGCTCGGCACCGACCACGGTCCGCTCAAGGCGGTCATGAAGGAAGCGCGCGGCGTCGAGGGCGTGAAACGCGTGCTCGTGGCCTCGGGCGTCCGCATGGACCTCGCCCGCACGGATCCGGAGTACCTCCGCGAGCTGGCCGAGCACCACGTCGGCGGACACCTCAAGGTGGCCCCGGAGCACGTCGATCCGGAGGTGCTCCGGCTCATGAAGAAGCCCTCCGCCGACGACTTCGTCGAGTTCGACGGGGCCTTCCAGGCGGCCAGCCGCCGCGTCGGCAAGCGGCAGTACACCGTGCCCTACTTCATCGCCAGCCATCCGGGCAGCGGCGTGGAAGAGATGATCGAGCTGGCGGTGTTTCTCAAGCGCAACAGCTACCAGCCCGACCAGGTGCAGGACTTCATCCCGAGCCCGTTCGACATCGCCGCCTGCATGTACTACACGGGCCTCGACCCGATGACGAAGGAGCCCGTGAAGGTGACGAAGGGGCTCAAGGACCGGCGGATGCAGCGGGCGCTGCTGCAGTTTTTCAAGCCCGAGAACTACTTCGAGGTGCGGAGGGCCCTGGAGCAGGCCGGCCGACAGGACCTGATCGGCTCCGGCTGCGACTGCCTGATCCCCGATCGCCCACCGCAGGAAGCCCTCGACAGGAAGCGCCGCGAAGCCACGCGGGCGTTCACCGAGGAAACGTCCGGAGACCACATCCGCGGCGGGCCGGCCGCGGCCACCGAGGGTCGGGGCGAGCCCGCCTCGCGCCGGCAGCGTCGCCCCCGCACGTCGATCGGGTATCGGCCGAAGCGCGGAAAAAAGTGACGAACCGGTTGCCCGGAGCGTCCGTAGAGGTGGCGGGACGCGACGCCCACCGGCCCCGGAGGTCTTCCCCATGCAGCCCTTCCGCACGTTGCTGACGATCCTGTTCGCCCTGGCCGCGATCATCTGGCTGGTGGCGACGGCCAACGCCGCGGGGCCACGCAACCCGTATTCGAGCTTCAACCTCTCCGGCATCAACTACGGCGCCCAGCAGTGGGAACGGGCCCAGCGTCAGGGCAGGGTCGTGTGGCCCTACTACAACGTGCCGTCACGCGGCTCGACCCGCCCCTCGGGCGTGTACGTCGGCGGCGTGATCGCGGGCGGAAGCGGTGCCGGCACGATCATCCAGGCCGGCTCCTCCCGTCCGGCCCCGAGGTCGTATACCACCCGCCCGTCGCGTCGCTGGCGGCGGTGACCTCGCTCAGGCGACGGCTCCGTCGTAGATGCGGTACTTCTTGGTCACCAGCGCCCCGCCGCGCTCGAGCGTGCGCTTCGAGAGGTGGTTGCTCTCCAGCACCCACGAGAACTCCACCTCCTCCATGCCCCATGCGTAGAGGCGCGGCACGAGCGCCGCGTGCAGCACGAGCCCCACGCCCCACGCCTGATACTCGGGGATCACGTTCGTGCTGATCGCCCGCATCCGCTTGATGCCCTTCCTGTTCCACAGCAGCCGCAGGAAGCCGAAGGGCAGGAGCCGGCCGTTGATCGCCTTGATCCGCGGGTTGTAGTCGAGCAGGCAGAACACGGTGCCGATCGGCTTTCCGTCGACCTCGGCCACGAGCGCGAGCTCCGGCACGATGAGGTGCTTCAGGCTCGCCGCCATGTGCTTCACCTCGCCGGGCGTGAGGGGCACGAACCCCCAGGTGCCGCCGAGGCTGGAGTTGTAGATCTCGAGGAACATCCGCACCTCGTCGTCGAACCGGCGTCGATCGAGCGGCCGGACCGTCACGCCGAACCGCTCCTTCACGCCCTCGACCATCACGCCGAGCTTGGAGTCGATCGTCTCGAGCATCTCCATCCGGCCCCAGAAGGCGTAGAGGTCCTCGATCTTCCGCAGCCCTTGGGCCTCCACGAGGGCCGGGTAATACGGTTTGTTGTGCGTCATCATGAAGAACGGGGGCGTGTCGAACCCCTCGATCAACAGGCCACACTCGTAATTGAGCGACGGATTGGCGGGGCCGCGCAGGGCGACCATGCCCTGGTCCCGCAGCCAGTCGCGGGCGGAACCGAACAGGGCCCGCGCCGCGGCCGGGTCGTCGTCGCACTCGAAAAAGCCGAAGAACCCCCGTTGCTCGCCGTACCGCTCGACGTGGCCGGCATTCACGATCGCCGTGATCCGGCCGACGTCGCGGGAGCCCCGGGTCGCCAAAAACGACCTGCTCCGCGACTTTTCGTAGAAGGGCGACGGACGGAACCCGAGCAGTTCCTCCTGCGACATGATCAGGGGCGGCATCCAGCAGGGATCGTCGCGGTACACCCGCCACGGCAGCTGGACAAACCGCTTCTGCTGGGACCGCGTCTCGACAGGCCGCACCGTGAGGTCGGACACCGCTGCATCTCCTCAGTTCACCGAGCCCGCAGCCTCGACCCCATCCGCAGGGTGCGACGGCGGTCCCGGAAGACGTGGACTGCCAACGACTTCCGGCTTCCACCGCATCTTCGGCCGCTGCCGCCCGGAACGTCAACGCCGCCGGTTGCCGCCGGCCGCAAGTCGCCCCGGTGACGACGCAGTCAACGGGCTGGTTCACGGTCGTCGTCGTGGGTGAGGGCATCGGATCAACGTCCGCTGGTGGGGGTCTGGTGATGGGGGGATCGTGCCGCGGCC
>RFUD01000301.1 GCA_009923125.1 Planctomycetia bacterium | reverse complement strand
GGCGCAGCGCCAGTCGCTCCGAGTGAGCCGAAGCCTGGAGGGCGAAGGCGAACGTCCGGCGAGGGGGATCGGGTGGCACGCAGCCGGCGCGCAACGTCTCGTGAACGTCCGGCGACGGGATATGGGGAGCCCGAAGCCGGCGCAATCCTTGATCAAGGCATTTCGGCCTGTTCGGGAATTGCCCGCTCGCCGTAAAGTCAGGGCGTCCCGGGAAGGATCCCATGGCTCGCGCCCGCTGGCCTTTCGTGCTCGTCGCCTGCGCGCTGCCCTGTGCGGCCTCGGCGCAGCTCCCCACCGATGCCGGGCAGGTCTATCGCACCTACGACATCGCCCCGTTCGTGCAGCGGCACGGGGCGGGGAGCCAGCGGCACGTCGTGGACTGGGTGCTGCAGGAAACGGGGTACGCGAGTTGGCACGGGGACGTCGTGGCGTCGCTTTCCGCCGACGCGACGCAACTCAAGTGCTACCACACGCCGGCGATGCAGACGCGGGTCGCGGAGATCGCGGCCCGGTTCACGGAAGATGCCGCGGCGCCGCATCGGTTTTCGATCCGGGTGCTCGGCATCGGCAGCCCGTCCTGGCGGAACGACGCCCGGGCCCTGCTCGACCCGATTCCGGCGGCGACGCCGGGGGTGCAGGCGTGGATCATGGCGCGGGAGGAGGCCGCGGTGCTCATCGCGCTGTTGCGCCGTCGGGGCGACTGCCAGGAACTGCCGACCGGGCCGGTGTTGGCGGGCAACGGCCTGCCGGCCGTGCTGGCGGGTGGACGGAAACGGCCCTACGTGCAGGACGTGGTGCCCCGCCCCGATGCCTGGCCGGGTTGGCAGACGCTGGGGGCCAGTTGCGACGAGGGGATGATGCTCGACGTGCAGCCGCTCCTGTCCCGCGACGGGACCGCCGTGGAGGCGGTATTCCGCTGTCGGATCGATCAGATCGAGCGGATGGCGCCGGTCACGCTCACGGTGCCCACGTCGGACGGCCAGCGGGTGCAGGTGGAGGTGCCGCAGTTGTCGGCGGTCAGGGTCGGAGAGCGGTTTCGCTGGCCGTCGAACCAGGTGTTGGTCGTGGGGTTGGGGTTGGTGCCGTGGCCGGTTCCCGGGCAAAATACCGCAAGTTCCGCCGCGATTCTCACCGACGCCAAGCGGACCGACGTCGTGGTGGTGGTGGAGCCCCGGCTGGGATCCTCGCCATAATCGACTCCGCCGGTTTCCCCCCACGTTTCTCCGAGGAATGCTCCCCCATGCGTCCCGCCCCAGACCGTCGCGTCGTGATCACCGGCATGGGAGTGGTTTGTCCGCTCGGTCTCTCGCTCGAAGCCCTTTGGGACGGCCTCGTCTCCGGCCGCAGCGCGGTCGGGCCGCTGGAGTCGTTTGCCGCCGCGGGGTTGCCGCTGCGACATGCCGCTGAAGCCCGCGAGTTCACGGGTGAAATCGACAACTTCGGGCCGCTCGACGGGGAGCGGAAGAAGGCGATCCGCAAGGGGCTGAAGGTGATGTGCCGGGAGAGCCAGATGGCCGTGGCGGCCGCCCAGCGGGCCCTGCACGACTGCGGCATCGCACCGGATCAGCATCGGCCGGAGCGGTTCGGATGCGTGTTCGGGTCCGACTACATGCTCACGCTGCCCGAAGATTTCACGGCGGCCGTGGCGGCGTGCCGGTCCGCCGAGGGCACGTTCGTGTTCGACCGCTGGGCGGGCGAAGGGATGCCACTCTTGAACCCGCTGTGGCTCCTCAAATATCTGCCCAACATGCCCGCCAGCCACATCGCCATCTACAACGACCTCCGGGGGCCGAGCAACTCGGTCACGATCCGGGAGGCCAGCGGCCACCTCGCGATCGGCGAGGCGACGATGACGATCCAACGCGGGGCCGCCGACGTCATGCTCGCGGGTGCCACGGGCACCCGCGTGCATCCGATGAAGACGGTGCACGCGCTGCAGAGCGAGCAGGTCGCGCTGGGCGACGGCGATCCCACCCGCTGGAGCCGTCCGTTCGACCGGGATCGCAAGGGCATGGTGCTCGGCGAGGGGGCCGCGGTGCTCGTGCTCGAAGAACTGGACCATGCCCTCGCCCGCGGGGCCCGGGTGTACGGCGAGGTCGTCGGTCATGCCGCCCGGCAGTCGAGCGACGCCTCCGGCGTGGGCATGCGCAGGCGGGCGTTGATGCTCTCCATGCGCGGGGCGCTCGCCAAGGCCGGCGACGCGGCGACGCGGCTGGGCCACGTGCATGCCCACGGCCTGAGCACCGTGACGGGCGACCGGGACGAGGCGGCCGCCCTGCACGACGTCCTCGGTGCGGCGGTCGGGACCCTGCCCACCGTCGCCGCGAAGAGCCACTTCGGCAATCTGGGGGCGGGGAGCGGCGTGGTGGAGTGCATCGCCAGCGTGCTCGCGCTGCAACACGGCCAGTTGTTTCCGCTGCTCAACCACGAGGCCGCCGATCCCGACTGCGGGATCCGCCCCGCCCGCGCAGGCGATCCGGCGGGTGAACTGTTCGTCTCGTCGGCGGTGACGCCGCAGGGACAGGCGGCATCGGTGGTGATCCGCGGCTGGCAACTCACGGCCTGACGCGGTCCGCACCTGCTTGACAGTCCGCCGCAGGTGCAATACCTTTCACGGGTTGCGTCGAGTTCAATTGGCTGATTGGCTGCTGGTTCACCGATACGCTTCCAGGCCTTCCTCCCGGAAGGCTGCGGCGCCCTGGTCGTTTATGGCGTCGGTTCGCCGGCACGCCATAGGCCTTGATCGCACGCCGAATTGCCCGCGAAGCGAGTCCCAGAGTCCATGAAGCCCGAAGAAATTCTCCGCATCGTCGACGCGATCCATCGCGACAAGAACATCGACAAGGAGATCGTCTTCCAGGCGATCGAGGCGGCGCTCGTCACGGCCCTCCTCCGTCAGTACGGCGAGGATGCCCAGATCAGCATCACGATCGATCGCGTGGACGGCCGCGTCAGCGGCGTGCGTGACGGTGTCGAGATCGACACGCAGGAACTCTCGGGCCGCATCGGCGCCCAGACCGCCAAGCAGGTGATCATCCAGAAGATCCGCGAAGCTGAGCGCGACTCGATCCACGACGAGTTCGAGGAGCAGATCGGGCACATGGTCTCGGGCGTGGTCACCCGCTTCGAGGGAGCGACGGCCACCGTGACCCTCGGTGCCACCGAGGCGATCCTGCCGCGGAGCGAGCAGATCCCGGGAGAGTCGTATCATCCCAACGAACGGATCCGCGCCACCATCTTCGAGGTGCGGAAGGTCGGCAGCCGCGTGAAGATCATCCTCTCGCGGATCCGTCCGCAGTTGGTGCAGCGGCTGTTCGAG
>RFUD01000031.1 GCA_009923125.1 Planctomycetia bacterium | reverse complement strand
AGCAGGCGGCGACGGCGCCCCACGCGGCATCCGGCGGTGAACCGATCTTCCCACCGTCGCTGCGGCCCACGACGTGGCACCGGGCCCGCGCACCGGGGGGAGTCCCCTGGCGGTTTCGCGTACCCGACGGACGCGTGATCGAGTTCACCGACGGCCGCCTGGGCGTCGTGCGACGCACGGCGGGGGTCGACTTCGGCGACTTCGTCGTCTGGCGGCGCGACGACCTCGCGGCCTACGAACTGGCCGTCGTGGCCGACGATCACGCCATGGCGATCGAGGAGGTGGTGCGCGGCGAAGACCTGCTGACGAGCACGGCGCGCCAACTCCTGCTCTACGAGGCCCTCGGCTGGCAGCCTCCACGCTGGTTCCACGCGCCGCTCGTCGTCGATGCGGAAGGACGCCGGCTCGCGAAGCGCACCGGAGGCCTGGCGATCCGCGACCTGCGTGCCCGCGGGCTCTCACCGGCCGACGTGCTCGCGTGGGGCGACCGTCTCGGTTGCCAAGGCTGACCGTTCACGGCAAGCGGGACGCTCGCCCCACGGGGGCCCTCACCAGCCACTCACGGCAGAAGAGGTTTTCCGCGAGCCGGCCTGTGGCCATGTCGAGGAGTTGCCGGGACGTGTGGCGGCTCGTGATCTCGATCCGACCGGCGATCGCGCCCTCCGGTGCGGGCGCGCGAAAGGGCCGCACCACGACGACGAGTTCGCCGGGAGCGACGGTCGCGGGCCCGCGCTCCTGTTCCTCGTCCGCGTAGCCGCGGATCACGGCCCCAGGCAACAGAAACGTGTTGCGCTCCGCCGCCGCCCGAAAATTCTGCGGCACGTGCACGACATGCCCCCGGGCCGCGGCGATCGCCTCCGGCGAATATCCGCCGGGGGGCGGATCGAACGCCGTGAGGAGACTCGACACCGCGAGATACGTCGCGAACACCGCCGGCAGGGCGCACGCCGCGAGCCGGCGTCGATCGACGAGCGGCAGCGCGACGAGCCCTGCCGCACCGGCGAGCAGCCCCCAGTGGATCCACGGGAAGGCCTCGGCCCCCAGGTCGCGCACCAGCGACAGCGAGAGCCAGGCCACCAGCCCGATGACCACGCCGGCGCCGGCCACCGTGGTGGCAAACGCCGACGACAGCAGCCGGTGCCAGTGCAGGGCCATCACCACCGCGATCCCCGGCATCGCCTCGAGCAGATACCGCCCCGACCGCTGCGTCGGCAGCAGGAACACGATGAACAGCACGCCTGCCCAGATCCACGACAGCCGCTCGATGCCGGTCGCCTCGCCCCGGTGCTGCCAGGCCCGGATCAACGTGCCGAGCAGTGGAAACGCCAGCAGCCCGGCGTCGAGAAACCAGGAGAGCGCGTAGCCCCACACGCTCGTTCGTCCCCAGAGCAGGGCGAGCAGATAGCTGGATCGGCCGGCCTTCATCTTGCCGAGGTTTTCTCCCACCACGAACTCGCGCCAGATCGCGGCGGGATCGGGGTCGAGCAGAAACCAGGCCGCGAAGACCGCGAGCGCGAGCACGGCCGTCCAGGCGAGTCCAGGTGCCGAACGCAGCCAGAACCGCTTCCAGTCGGGCCATCCGTCGGCCCGGCGCACCTCGTGGAGGTGCCAGGCGACGAGTCCCGCACCGATCGGCACGAGTTGCGCGAACGACTTCGCGAACAGCGCCACGCCGGCGCACAGTCCCACGATCGTCGGCACGACGAACCGCGACTCGAACGACCATGGCCGCCACCAGAGCATGATGAAGAAACAGCCGAACATCCAGAACGTCTCGGGCGGGTTCGTGAGGAACGGCCGGCCGTAGCGGTAGGTCGAGAGAAACGCGAGATAGATTCCGGCCGCGAGCAGCCCCACGCGCCGCGCATCGCTCGCCCGCCACGCGAGCAGCCCGGCCATGGCGGCCGTCGCGAACGTCCACACGAGGCTCGGCCAGCGGAGCGCGACGAGCGTCCAGTGCCGCCCCCAGTCGGTCGAGAGGATGCCCTGCCAGGCGAGGAACGGCGGCTTCGTGTTCACCATGTCGGGCATCTCGGAGCGAAGCGGCAGCCAGCGGCCGCTCGCCGCGGTGGCCCGGGCGATCTGCGCGTAGATCATCTCGTCGCCGTTGGCGAGGATGTGGAGCGACCCGAGGCCGTGGAGATACGCGGCCACGGCGAGGACGAGCGTGGCGGCGGCGACTCGTGGCGAAACCTGCATACGCCGCAGAGCGTCGCACATGCGGCGACATAGCGCCAACGTCAGCCGCCGGTCACGGCCAGGGCCTCCGGTGGCGGCGGCGTCCGCGCCGCACGATCACCGGAGATCACGCAGTGCACGAAGTGCAACTTCGTCACCGTGGGGCGGTTGAGCACGAACGGATAGGTGTCGGGCTGCCCCATGCTGCGTGCCGTCTCGTTCAGCACCGCGGCGAGCACCACCATGGCGTTGATCCACGCCAGGAACGCCGCCCCGGCCTCGGCCGGTTCCGGCATGAAGAGCGCGTCGGGGCCGAAGGGCGTGGCCTTGAGCGGCGTCTGCGAGATGTCGAGGCGGTAGGCGGTCACCGTCTCGAGCGTCGAGCGGATGTGGAGGTATTGGGCCCAGGTTTCGGCCCAGTCCTCCCAGGGGTGCGCGGCCGCGTAGCGGCTGATGAAGCGGTCCTGCCAGTCGGCCGGTGGCCCCTCGGCGTAGTACCGCTCGAGCGCCTGGCTGTAGTCGTCCCGCTCGTCGCCGAAGAGCGAGCGAAACGACTCCTGCCACGACGTGTCGCGCACGAGCACGTCCCAGAAGTGGTGGCCGAGTTCGTGCCGGAGGTGGCCGACGACGGTGCGGTAGTGCTCCTGGAGCAGGTCGCGGTGCTTGTCGCGATAGTCGGCATCGGCCTCGGCCACGTTCAGCGTGATCACGCCGGCCGCGTGCCCGGTGAGCACCGGCGGCCCGTCGGGCAGCGACTCGAGGAAGTCGAACGCCAGCCCCTCGGGATCGTGTGTCTTGGAGACGATCGGGAGCTTGAGATTCTGCAGCGAGAACAGCACCCGCCGCTTCGCGGCTTCGAGCGCGTGCAGACGTTCGACGTTGCGCGGCCGGTCGAGCGGGGGAATCGTGCGGGTCAGGCTGCACGACAGGCAGAAGGCCGCGGGATCCTCGGCGGGCACGAGCCAGTTGCAGGCCGCCGCCGCGGCGCGATGCGTGCACAGTCGAAACAGCGGCTTCGGCTCCCGGGCGTCTCCCTGGAAGGCCCACAGGCCGTCCGCGTGGCGCTCGAGCGGCCCGAGTGTCCGCCGCCGCGGGTCGTAGGCCACCTCGGAGCCACAGCCGAGGCAGGTCCGATTGTCGAAGAACAGGGGCTGTCCGCATGCGCACTGGAATGCCTGCATGCGACGATCATAGCCGCCGAGTGAGGCTGCTGGGGCTCGAACCCAGGACCAACGGATTAAAAGTCCGATGCTCTACCGACTGAGCTACAGCCTCGGATGTATCCTACCGCCGGTGTTCCATCGGGCAACACGACCATGGAGATCCTTCGATGCCCTCCGCCTCCACGCCGCGGCTGCTCGCGGTCACGATGATCATCGCGCTCGCGCGGCTCGCGCCCGCCGCGGCGCCCGCCGCGCCGGCCTGGGGCCGGATCGACGATGCCGCCGCAGGGCTCGGCCGCCATGCCTTCGTGGTCGAACGCTGGCCGGCCGACGGCCGGCTCACGGTCCCGGCGGGCTTCCCGCAGATCATCCGCGCCGCGGCCGACGCCGGCGATCTGCTCGTCGAATACAACGCCGATGCCACGGCCGTCGCCGTGCTCGCGGCCGACACCGGCCGGCCGACCGTGATCGAGATCGAGACGGCGGAGGAGACGCGGCAGTTCGACGACGGCCGCATCGTCCTCACGGCCCGCTCGGCCCTCGTGGACGGGACCAGGGCGAAGCTCGAGTCGCACCCCGGCAACCACCGCATCGGCTTCTGGTCGAATCCGGCAGACAGCGTGTCGTGGACCTGGAAGCCGACGCGGTGGGGCGCCTACGACGCCCGTCTCGTCTACTCGACGGCGTCGCCATCGGGAAGCGAGATCGCGGTCGCCATCGGCGATGCCACGCTCCCGGGCCGTCTGGAATCGACCGGCAGCTGGTACCGCTACACGACGCTTCCCCTGGGTCGGGTCGTGATCCCGTCCACGGGCGACCTCGCCGTCCGCGTGCGGTGCACGAAGCCGGTGGGCGGCGCGGTGATGAATCTGAAGGCGATCGTGCTGACCCCGACCTGCGAGGGCACACCGCCGAAGCAGGCCGCCGATGGGTCGACGCTGCTCCACGCCCGCGATGCCACGATCCGAGGCACCACGCTCCGCTGGGAGCCCGCCGAGAAGAAGCAGACGCTCGGCTACTGGATGCGTCCCACCGACGCGGCGGAATGGACGTTTTCCATCGACGCGCCCGGCGCGTTCGACGTGGAGGTGCTCCAGGGCTGCGGCGCGGGCCAGGGGGGCAGCGAAATGGCGATCGACGTCGACCGCGGGCGACCGCACGCCTCGAGCCTGGCGTTCACCGTCGAGGACAGCGGGGGCTTCCAGGCGTTCAAGACCCGCATCGTGGGCCGCGTGACGCTCGAAGCGGCCGGCGAGCACTTGCTGCACGTGCAGCCGCGGACGATCGCGAAGACGGCGGCCTGCGACATCCGCCAGATCAGGCTCGTGCCGGTCGCTCCATGAACCGCATGGATCCCATGGACCGCACGACGGCCGCCGGAAGTGCCCGAGAGAGGACTTGAACCTCCACCCAGTTACCTGGACAAGAACCTGAATCTTGCGCGTCTGCCAATTCCGCCACTCGGGCGAGTGCGTGCCGCTGATGGTAACACCCGCGGCACGTTGGGCAAGCGTGCGACGGGATCGTCCCGCAACTCGGCGTCCGGGAAGCCCCGCATCCCGGGTTCGGTCCGCGCGTCGCGGCCGGCCCGCGCGGCGTGCTACTTTTGCACACGCTCCAGGTATTCGCCGGTGCGGGTGTCGACCTTGATCATGTCGCCCTGGTCGATGAACGCCGGCACGATCACGTCGGCGCCCGTCTCGAGCTTCACGGGCTTGGTCAGGTTCGTCGCCGTGTTGCCACGCATGGCCGGTTCGGCGTATTCGACCAGGAGCACCATGTGGTTCGGCGGCTCCATCGAGATCGGGTTGCCGTTGTACAGCAGCATCGAGCAGACGGTCCCCTCCTTGATCCACTTCCAGGCGTCGTCGACCTGCTCTTTGGAGAGCTCGTACTGCTCGTAGCTCGCGTTGTCCATGAACACGAACTGTTCCCCCTGCTTGTAGAGGAACTGGGCCTCGATCGTGGTGATGTCGGCGGCGTCGAGCGAGTCACCGCTCTTGTAGGTGCGGTCGAGGACCGTGCCACGAAGCAGATTGCGGAGCTTGCACTTGTAGAGGGCCTGCCCCTTGCCGGGCTTCACGAAGTTGCACTCGATCATGATGTAGGGGTCGCCGTCGATCTGGACCTTCAGCCCCTTCTTGAATTCGCTCGTGTTGTAGCCCGCCACCGCTGCCTCCCGTATCCTTGATGCGTGTCGCCCCGCGCACTCACGCCGGGGCCTCAAGAGTGGTCGCCAGACGGCGAACTGTCAACGCCGTGCCCCCGTGGGGCAGCCCGCTCGCAATCGTCCGCGCAGGGACACCCCGTGCCGCACGCAGGTCCTTCCACCGTCATCGCCGGCGATCGCCGCGAGCCCTGGCAGCGCGAACTCACGGCGGCGGTGCGTGACGCGGGTGAACTGCGGTCGCTGCTCGGTCTTCCAGCCGCTCCGGCGCCCGCCGCCGTGGGCGAGTTTCCGCTGCTCGTGCCCCGGGGCTTCGTGGCGCGGATGAAACCGGGGGATCCGCACGACCCGCTGCTGCTCCAGGTGTTGCCGGTGGCGGCGGAGGACATCGCGACGCCTGGCTTCACGGCCGACCCGCTGCTCGAACGTGACGCCCTGGCCGCCCCCGGTCTCGTGCGCAAATACGCGGGCCGGGCGCTGCTGCTCGCCGCGGCCGGGTGCGCCGTCAACTGCCGCTACTGTTTCCGGCGCGAGTTCCCCTATGCGGAGAGCGGCGCCCACCGCGCCGGCATCGCGGCCGCGGTCGAGACGATCGCCGCCGACGCCACCCTCCACGAGGTGATCCTGTCCGGCGGCGATCCGCTCCTCCTCGACGACGACCGGCTCGCCGAGCTCATCGGCCGCCTGGAGGCTGTTCCGCACGTGCGTCGGCTGCGGATCCACACGCGACTGCCGGTCGTGCTCCCGGAACGCGTCACGGACGCCCTCGTGGCGATGCTCCGGGCGACCCGGCTGACGGGCGTCGTCGTCGTCCACGCCAACCATCCGGCCGAGCTCGACGATGCGGTGGCGGCGGGCCTGCGGAGGCTGGTCACCGCCGGGGTGATCCTGCTCAACCAGTCGGTGCTGCTGGCCGGCGTGAACGACTCGCCCGACGTGCTGGCGGAGTTGTCGGAGCGGCTCGTGGACATCGGCGTCGTGCCCTACTACCTCCACCTCCTCGACCGGGTGCGGGGAACCGCCCACTTCGAGGTGGCCGAGCGGGAGGCGCTCGGGCTCATCGACGCCCTGCGCCGCCGTCTGCCCGGCTACGCGGTGCCGCGGCTGGCCCGCGAGGTGCCGGGCGAAGCCGCGAAGACCTGGATCGGCTACCATTCCTCCCGCACGGAAATCCCCGGAGAGAGACCATGAAAGTCCTGATGACCGTCGATGGTTCCGCATCCTCGCTGGACGCCGTCGCCTTCGCGGGCCGGCTCGTCGACCCGGCCACCGACGAAGTCGCCCTCTACTTCTCACCGTTGGAACTGGAACGCAAGCTGCCGGGCAGCCCGAAGGCGATGGTCGAGGGGGCGATCGCGGCCGTGCTCGACGAGGCCAAGCGTCGGTTGCCCGATTCGCTCGCCGCGGTGGCACGGTCGATCCACAGTTCCCAGCCGCCGGCCGTGGGCATCCTCGAAGCCGCGACATCGTGGCAGGCCGACATGCTGGTGGTCGGAGCCCGGGGCATGGGGACGATCGAGCGGCTGCTGCTGGGCAGCGTCTCGCGGGCCGTGCTCCACGGCGCGCATCTGCCCGTCCTCGTGGTGCGCGGTCCCGCACCGGCCGGCCGCGGGCTGCGGGTGCTCGCCTGCCATCATCCGAAGAGCGCCGAGACCCTGGCCCGCACGCTCGGCATGCTGCACTGGCCGGCTTCGACCCGCGGCCATGTCATCGGCGTGGCGGAGTCGATGCTCGCCGGTCCGCTGCCGTCGTGGCTGGAGAAGCGGGTGCGCGATCCCGACACCGCGGCGATCGCGAAGGCGTGGGAGCAGGAGCACGCCGACGAGGTCAGGGACCTCGCGGGACGGCTCGAGCGGTTCAGGGCCACGCTGCCCGAGGCGTTCCACGCCGCGGAACCGATCGTCGTCGAGGGCAATCCGGCCGAGAAGATCATCGCCACGGCGAAAGCCGACGAGGACGACCTGATCGTCGTCGGCAGGGCGCCCACCGACGCCTTTTCCCGCTGGCTGCTCGGCAGCACCTCCGAGGCGGTGATCACGCACGCCCATGCGAGCGTGCTGCTGGTGCCGGTGGAGAAGAGCGGCTGAAGCCGGCCGCGGCCCCCGTCGCCCGCCGCGATGCCGGGCGAGCGCGGCGACCGCGTCAGGGGTCGGCCTTCGACCGTGCCACGAACGCGGCGTAGTCCCGCGGGGTGTCGATGCCCCGTGCCGCGTGCTCGATCGTTCCCGCCACGATCGGGATTCCGGCCTCGATCACGCGCAGCTGCTCCAGGCTCTCGACGCCGGCGAGCCGTGATTCCGGGAGATCGTCCCATTCCTCCAGCACGCTGCGGCGGTAGGCGTAGAGACCGACGTGCTGCCAGTACAACGGCGGCGCGGCCGCGAGCAGGTCGTCGCGCCAGTCGCGGGCCGCCGGCACCGGCGAGCGGCTGAAGTAGATCGCCCGCCACGCATCCGGGATGGCGCGGCCGGTCGTGCCGTTCGGATGAAATTGCTCGCGCCACGGCGTGAGCACGGCCTTCACCGCCGCCGGGTCGAGCAGGTCCTCCCGCGAACGCAGGGGTGTGACGAGGGTGGCGACACCCGCGCCCGGGCAGCGGTCGAGCAGGTCGATCGCCAGGTCGATGGCCGACGCCGCGAGCTCCGGCTCGTCGCCCTGCACGTTCACGACCACGCCGGCGTCGGGGAGCCGCGGCAGTGCTTCGACGATCCGCGCCGTGCCGCTCGGAGCCTGCGGCGACGTGAGGACGCACTCCCCGCCGAACCGCTCCACCGCGCGGGCGATCTCGTCGCTGTCGGTCGCCACGACGACGCGCGAGGCCCGGCGGGCTCCCTGGGCGGCCCGCCAGGTGTGCTCGAGGAGCGGACGGCCCGTGTCGGCGAGCAGCATCTTGCGGGGAAGCCGCTGGCTGGAGAGCCGGGCGGGGATGACGATGATCGCGGTTTGGGATGGGTGCATGACGAGCCTCACGTGTACACTCGGCCTGAGCGGCCCCTCGGGACGGGTCGGAACCCCTCGGGACGTGTCGGTACACGGAGGAATTCTCACCATGTGCGGCATCGTGGGCTACGTCGGATTTCGGCGGGCGGCCGACCTGATCGTCGAGGGCCTGCGGCGGCTCGAGTACCGCGGCTACGACTCCGCCGGCCTCGCCGTGCTCGACGAGGAGGGGGGCATCGAGATCCGCAAGGCGGCCGGACGGCTGTCGCGGCTGGAGTCGCTCGTCCGCGAACACACGCCGGACGCGTCGATCGGCATCGGACACACCCGCTGGGCCACGCACGGCGCTCCCACCGACGGCAACGCCCACCCCCACGTCGGAGGCTGCGGCACGGTCGCCGCGGCCGCGGCCTCGGGATCGGTCGCCATCGTCCACAATGGCGTGATCGAGAATTTCCGCGGGCTGAAGACGGGCCTCGAGGCGGAGGGCTACGTCTTCCGCTCGGAGACCGACTCCGAGGTGATCGCACACCTCATCGACAGTTGTCTCAGGCGGGCGCTCGCCGGCGGCTCGCGCGTGACCGATGAGCCTGCCGATTCGCCCTGGGTGGTCGCCGTCCGTGAGGCGATCGCCCAGCTGCGGGGCACCTACGGACTGCTCGCCATCTTCGCCGGCTGCCCCGACCTGCTCGTCGCCGCCCGCCTCGGCAGCCCGCTGGTGGTCGGCGTCGGCGACGGCGAACATTTCATCGCCAGCGACGCCAGTCCGCTCGCCGGGCACGCCGATCGGATCGTCTACCTCGCCGACCACGAGGTGGCGGTGGTGACGTCCGACACGTTGCGGGTCATCCACCGGGATGCCGGTCGCGTCGAGCACTCCGTGCTCCCCCTCGACCTCTCGGCGGCCGACGTCGGCATGAACGGCTTTTCGCACTTCATGCTCAAGGAGATCCACGAGCAGCCCGAGACGATCCGGGCGGCGATGCGCGGCCGGCTCTCCCGCGACGACGCCACGGCCGTGTTCGGCGGCCTCAACCTCACGCCGGCACAACTCCAGCACGTCAACCGCATCGTGCTCACCGGCTGTGGCACGAGCTGGCATGCGGCGTTGTTCGGCGAGTACCTGATCGAGGAGTTCGCGCGGCTGCCCGTCGAGGTCGAGTACGCGAGTGAGTTGCGTTACCGCAATCCACCCATCGACGAGGGGACGCTCCTGTTCGCGATCACGCAGTCGGGTGAGACGGCCGACACCCTCGCCGCCCTCCGCGAACTGAAGCGCAAGGGACACCCCACGCTGGCGATCTGCAACGTGGTGGGCAGCACGATCGCCACCGAGGCCGACGGCGGAATCTACCTGCACGCCGGCCCGGAGATCGGTGTCGCGAGCACGAAGGCGTTCACGAGCCAGTGCGTCGTGCTGGCCCTGCTCGCGCTGTACTTCGGCCGGCTGCGGCACATGAGCTACGAGAAGGGGCTCGATTTCATCGCCGCCCTCGAGCGTCTCCCGGACCTGGTGGCCCAGGCGCTCGAATCCGAGCCGGTGATCCGCACCATCGCCGAGAAGTACCGCAACGCCAGCACCTTCCTCTACCTGGGCCGGCAGTACAACTTTCCCCTCGCCCTCGAAGGCGCGCTGAAGCTCAAGGAGATCAGCTACATCCACGCCGAGGGCTACCCCGCGGCCGAGATGAAGCACGGCCCGATCGCCCTCGTCGATCCACTCACGCCGAGCGTGTTCCTCATCCCGCAGGGCGCGGTGTACGACAAGGTGATCCTCAATCTCGAGGAGATCAAGGCCCGCAAGGGGCCGGTGATCGCGGTCGCCAGCCCGGGGGACGACCGGGTGCGGGAGTTGGCGGACGACGTGATCGAGGTGCCCGACGCGCCCGACTTCCTCCAGCCGATCGTGGAGGCGATCCCGCTCCAGCTGCTCGCGTACCACATCGCCGTGCTCCGCGGCTGCGACGTGGACAAGCCGCGCAACCTCGCGAAGAGCGTGACGGTCGAGTGACTTTCGCCCGACCTACCACCACCAGCGTCCGGCGGGGATCGTCACGGCGGTGGCGCGGGCCTCGGCGACCTTCCCGCCCTCATCCATGAGGAGGTTGGGGGATTCCAGCGCGATCGTGGGCTGCATCGTCACGCCGCCGCCGATCGGCGTGAGCAGCCGGTTTTGCCGCCATACGGCGTTGATCGCCGTCTCCACCTCCAGCGGCACGGCGTGCCGCTCGATGGCGTAGGCCTTTTCGTCACGCAGGGCCTCGGCGGCCCACTGGGTGCGGCCGTAGGCGTCGTGTTCCTGGAGGTACGCGGCGGCGACGGCCATGTCGATCAGGTTCCGCAACTGGGCGTACACGGGGCTCCGGGCGGCGATGTCGGGATACTTTTTCGTGAACGCCTCCGTGTACATCCTGCTCGCCCGGTCGGGCCGGTCGGCCGACATGCGACGACCGTCCGGCAGCACGGCCTCGTCGGCCCCCACGAGCTTCACGCCGCGGCCCACCAGTTCGATGGCCAGGTCGTCCTCCGCGATCCGCACGCACTGGTAGTCGGGGACGAAGTACCACCGCTGCAGGGCGTTGGCCGCCACGGAACCGGCGCTCGCGAGCTCGATCCAGGTGGCCATCTTCACCGGCGGCCGCTCGAGGCCGATGCCGACGAGCTTCATGCGATAGTCCGCCTCCACCATCACCTGCGCGAAGTGCGTGGCGGGCGAGACGCCGTCGATCCGCACGACCTGGGTGCCGAGCGCCTGCCGCATCCCCGTGACGATCTCCTCGGTGCTCGAGGCCTTGGGGTTGATGCGGCCGAGCTTGCGGAGATAGGCCTGCATCGCCGCCAGCCCCTCCTGCCGCGGGTCGATCGAGCAGCCGAGCGAGTGATCCCGCGGCTGGCCCGGTGGAAATGCCCTGATCGCGGCGGCGAGATCCTCGAGCAGGAGTGTCGGAGCCCCGGTCTCGACCCCGACGACGCGGCCGGTCGCATCGGTCATCCAGCCCTCGGCCGGCCCTGCGATCACGACCTCCCCCCGCTCCGACCCTTCGCCCGGATAGACGAACACGTACTGGATGCGGGTCAGGCCGGCGAGCTTTTCGAGCTCGTCGGGAATGCCGCGGCCGGCGGCCGCCGCCT
>RFUD01000004.1 GCA_009923125.1 Planctomycetia bacterium | reverse complement strand
CGCCACGGTGATGGTCGTGGACGTGTTGGCCGGGATCGTGTCCCCGCCCGCGCCCGCGCCGCCATTTTCAGTCTCGCCACCGGTCGGCAGAACTTCCGGGGGCGCGTCGAGCGAAGCGCGTTGGATGTCGTGGCCGAAAGCCGCGGGTTCAGCCGGGGGCGTCCGCTGCGCCGGCAACGGATCGGCGGCAGGGGCGAACCGGTCGGGCTCAGCGGGCTGCGGATGTTCGGCGAGCGGATCGGACGCCGGGGTCGCCGGTGGCGTCAGGACGTCCGCGACGTCCGCGGCCGGACCGGCCGGTGCCTGCCCGATCCGCAGTGCCCACACCGCGGCGAAACCGATGCCGGCGCTCGCGACCGCTCCGAGCACGAGCGGCAGGCTCGAACGCGTCTGGGGAACGACGAGATCCTGGCGCGACGATCGGTCGGACATGGGTGCGAAGCCCCTGCGGGTGGCATGGGTGATCATGGGTGGCATGGACCAAGGGGGGAATAACACACGGGCGGGCCATCGCGAAGGCCAGTCGCCGCGGCGTCAACCCGCGGTCCCACCCGGACTGAGAACCTGGCGAAGATGGAAGTGGAACTTGCCCAACTTGCCACCGTAATTGCCGGCTGAGATCGCCAGCACGCCGGGCCCCGCGGCGGCCCGCATCCCGACCGCCATGGCGTCCGCGATGCAGGCTTCATCGACGCCGTCGATCACCACTTCCAGGCAGCATGCGGCCCCCGACACCAACGCCGTTTCCACGCGGCCCACCAGCGCCGGGCAGTAGGCGTCGTTCGTCGAGGCTTTCAGGCCGTCGTACCGCGATCCCACCTTGCTGCCGGAGCGAACCACGCCTCCCGGAAAGGGGGTGATCGTGCCCGGCACGGCGGCGATCGCCGCGACGGCCCGCCGGGCCGCGGCGAGCGACTCGTCGAGCCCGGCTCCCTGGAGCAGGAAATTGCCCCCCCCGATCCCCTTTTCGACGCCGACCGTCTCCTCCACGACGAACTCGCCATCCATCACCGGCACCCGCCAGTGGCGGCGGCCATCGACCACCTTCGACTTCTCGAAACCGTCGCCGAAAAACCGGATGTGTCGGCCGAGCGGGCCCCGTTCCGCGGCCTGCGGCAGGCCGTCGAAGACGTTGACCGTGGGGCAGGTGAGCAGGCACTGGGCGGTGCGGTTGGCCAGGGCCTTCCCGAGGGGCTCAGCCCCGAAGGAAAACGCGAGCACCGCCGCGCCCGCACGGCCGTCGGGCGTCTCCCCGGGGCCGAGCAGGGACTCCACGCCGATCTCGGCGTCGCAGCCGATGACGCTCGTGCCATAGCCGCAGACCGCCCGCAGGGCCGCGTCGAGCCAGTGGTCGTCGTGGGCCGTGACGATGAGCCGGGCGTAGCGGAGGCGGAAGGCCTCGGCGAACGTGTCGATGATCAGCGTGTCGCCGATGCGCATGATGGACGGTGGTGCGGGCCGCGGCGGGCGTGCGGCGTCGTGGCACGCGTCGGATTTCATGTTCCGCGGCACGACGGATTTCGCATAATCTACGGTGGATCGCTTCGGTCCACCAAGCACCCCGCGAGGATTCCTCCGATGGCCGCGCCCTTCCGTCTCCTGGTTCTCGTCTTCGCCGTCGGCCTCGTGCCCGCGACCTGCTCCATGCCCGCGATCGCCGCCGATGATCCGGTCGGGGGTGTCGCGGCCATCCCGCAGGACGCCGCGTTCGTCTCGGCCACGCTCCGACTGCGCGAGCAATGGGACCGATTCGTGAACAGCAACGCCTTCGCCGCCCTGCGGAAGCTGCCCGCGGTGCAGCGGGCCGTCGATCAGATCGAGGAGCAGAAGGTCCAGCCGGGCAGCCCGCTCTCGATGGTCGCCACGTTCATGGAATTGCCGGAAAACCAGCAGGCACTCGAACTGCTCAAGGACATGGTGTCGACCGACACGTTTCTCTACGGCGAGCCCTCGTGCGTGCAGTTCGTCGAACTGTTCCAGAAGATCCAGCGTGCCCAGCAGGCGGCGAACATCCTGCAGATGGCACGGGGCAACGCGGATCTCGACCTCGACCTCGATTTCGACGCCGTCGAACGGATCGACGATGACGACGAAGACGAGGCTGACGACGACGACGGGGCGGCCGCCCGCCGCGGCGGCCAGATTCGTCCCGTGCAGATGGTGCGCACCGCCCCGGACGAACTCGCTGCCCGGCTCGTGCTCCAGACACTCGCCGACAACGTCGAGCTGATCGTCGTGCCGGACCTCGTGTGGGGCTTCAAGACGACGCAGCTGCCGGCGGCGGAGAGCCAGCTCAAGCGGATCGAGGTGCTGGTCAAGTTGTTCACCCAGGCCAACCCCGAGCTCGCGAAGTCGCTTCAGCGGCGCAAGGTCGCCGGCGGCGAGGTGGTGACGTTCACGATCGACGGGGCGACGGTGCCCTGGGACGACATCACCCGCGAGACCGCCGAGGGCATGGACGGCGAGGCCCTCGACAAGGTGCTGGAGCGGCTGCGGTCCCTCGACCTGGTCATCAGCCTCGGCGTCATCCGGGACCGGGTGGTGCTGTCGATCGGCGACTCCGCCGATCATCTCGACAAGCTCGCAGGCGACGGCAGTCGGCCGGGCCTCACCGCCACGAAGCCGTTCGCGCCGCTGGTCGCCGATCAGGGCAAGCGCCTGACCGCGGTGTCGTACATCAGCGAGCCGCTGGCGCGGGCGCTCGGGCCGTCGGCCGCCGACATCGAGCAGTTGGCCGACCTCGCCGACACGATCGCCGCCGAGGCCGAGCTGCCCGAAGGCGCGGCCGAGGAAGCGCGGCGGGCGCTCGAGAGCGTGGCCGCCGGCTACAAGAAGCGCCTGCCGTTGCCTGGCCCGTGGATGGCCTACTCGTTCATGTCCGACCAGGGCTACGAGGGCTACGCGTGGGACTGGACGACGAATCGCCCGTTCGACGGGTCGAAGCGGCTCGACCTCCTGGAGCACGCCGGCGGGGCGCCGTTGGGCGCGGTCGCGTTTCGCGTGAAGAACGATCCGCAGCAGTTCGAGGACGTGGTCGCGTGGGGCGGCATGGCCTGGCGGTTCTTCAGCAAATACCTCGTCGCCAAGGTCGGCGACGACGGCGATGAGAAGGCGGCGCTCGCCGAGAAGCATTTCGGACCGCTGGTCGAAAAGCTGCTCGGCACCCTGCGGGCGAAATTGCTTCCCGCCCTGGCCGACGGCCAGATCGGCCTCGTGCTCGACGCCAAGAGCCGGACCAAGCGGCTGCAGGAAAGCCTGCCCGAGGCGGCCGAGCCGCTGCCGCTCACGGAGCCGGCGATCGTGCTGGGAATCGACGACCCGAAACTGTTCCGTGAGGGGTTGAGTGACCTGTTCGCCCTCGGCGACGAGCTGGTCGATGCCGTGCGGGAGATCGACCCCGATTCCGTCCCCGCCGACTACCGGATCCGCGATCCGGAGAAGTCGAAGGTGGAGGCGGGCGCGGTGTGGACGTGGCCGCTCGAGAAGAGCGGACTCGACGACCAGATCCGGCCGACGATCGGGGTGGGGGACGACGTGGCCGTGTTCTCGCTCGTTCCCAAGCAGGCCTCGCGGCTGCTGGCGGCGTCGAAGCTGGAGACCGGTTCGCAGTTGTCGAAATTCGAGGAGCCGCTCGTCGGTGCCGCAACGCTCGACGTGGCCGGCCTGGTGGATGCGCTGCAACCGTGGATCGTCTATCTCACACGCTACGGATGCGTCCAGCAGCGCGACGGCCAGGTGGACCGGGCCGCCGTGCTGACGAAGGACGTGGAGACCATGCAGGCGGCCGATGCGCTGGCCCAGACGGCGGTCGTGTGCGAGGCGCTCAAGTCGCTGCGGGTGGCCGTTGCCGAGGCGGCCGTGAAGGGCGATGCGACCGTGACCCACTGGCGGAACGTCATCCGCGACATGCCCGCCAAATAGCGCTGGTCGGGGACCCGCGGGCGAGGATGTCGAAGCTGGCGAGGAGCCACGCGTTCAGCCGCGGCGCACGAGGCCGCGGAGGAGCACGTCGCCGCCGGGGTGCGAGACCTCCTCGACCTCGATCGAGCGGGCGAGCGCGGTCGCCGCACGACCGTGGCCCGTGACGGCGGGGGCGGTGTCGCCGCCGAGAAGTGTCGGCGCGACGAAGGCCCAGACCTCGTCGATGGCGTCGAGCGTCGCGAATGAGCCGAGCACTTCCGGGCCGCCCTCGACGATCAGGTTCGTCAGGCGTCGCCGGCCGAGTTCGGCGAGCAACTCCGCCAGCCGGGCCTCACGATCCTCGAGGTCGGATCGCCACACCTCGCAGCCCGCCTGCTCGAGGGCGGCGATGCGGTCGGCGGGCGCCGTGGGTCCCGCCGCCACGAGGAGCGGCGCGGCCGCGATCGACCGCACGAGTCGGCTGTCGGTCGGCAGCCGCGCCGCGCCGTCGAGCACGACCCGTAGCGGGGTCCGCGGGCCCGGCGGACGGGCGGTGAGGAGCGGGTCGTCGGCGAGGGCCGTGCCGATGCCGACGGCGATCGCATCGCACCGGCCGCGGAGGGCGTGCACGAGTTCCCGCGACTCCGCCGAGGAAATCCAGCGGTCCGCACCCCGCGGTGGGGCCACGTGACCATCCAACGTCATCGCCCACTTGGCGATCACCCACGGTCTGTTCGCGGTCACGAGCCGCGAGAAGGGGGCGATGAGCCGCGTCGTCTCGGCCGCACGGAGTCCGACCTCCACGACGATCCCCGCCGCGCGGAGTGCGGCGATGCCGCGGCCGGCGACCGCCGCAAACGGATCACCCGCGCCGACGACGACCCGGGCGATGCCGGCCGCCATGATCGCCTCCGTGCAGGGGGGCGTCTGGCCCCGGTGGCAGCAGGGCTCGAGCGTGACGATCAGCGTCCCGCCGCGGGCGGCGCCGCCGGCGGTCGCCAGCGCACCGACCTCCGCATGCGGCCCGCCATACCGCTCGTGCCATCCCGTGCCCACGATCGTGTGGCCGTCGGCGGCGATCACGACGGCGCCCACCATCGGATTCGGTTCCACCAGGCCCAGTCCCCGGCGGGCAAGCTCGACCGCCTGCCGCATCGCGGCGTCTTCACACGCGTTCCAGGCCATGGCAGATGCCGGTGTTCAGTCGGGCGTCCACAGGGTCTTTTTCTCGCCCGTCGCCGTGGGTGCGGCGGGCGGCGGGCTGCCCGGCGTCCAGATGCCGCCGGCCGCAGTGGAAGCGGCCGCCGTCGGCAGGACCCCCGGCTGTCCGCCACCGGCCTGGGCCGCCATCAGGCCCGGCAGATCGACGCCCGCCTCCATGAGCACCTGGGCGAGCGCCTCCAGCACACGTTGGTCACGCGCGTGGTCGCGTCGCAGGCGGTCGAGCAGCCGCACGATCTCGGTCTGATCTCCGCGTTGCAGCCGCGCCCTGAGTTCCGCGACGTCGAGCATGCCGTCGCTCACCTTCAGGGTCTTGGCGATCTCGCGCAGGTGGCCGATCACCTCGAGCTTTTCCACGGTGCTCGCGGCCCGGTCCTCGAGCAGCCCGTAGGCCTCCCAGCGGTCCGCCGGCGTGGCGTCCGGCCGGGCCACCAGTTCCCGTGCGGCCCGCTCCGCGGCCAGCTCGAAACCGGCATCGAGGGCGGTGACGAGCACCCCCCGCAGCTGGTCGATTTCGACCCGGGCAAAGTCGAGCCGCTGCCACCGCAGCGGGGGCACGGTCTCGAGCGGCCGCGCCGCCTCGATCGTCGCGGGACTCGCGATCCCCAGCCGCCCGCGGATCTCCGACCAGGCCGTCGTCTCGTCGCGGCTGCGGGCCGTCGCCTCCCCTTCGTTCACCAGTGCGACGACGCGACGGGCGGCGGCCGGTTCGCGGACGGCCTCGCGCGGTGTCTTGCCCAGCAGTTCGGGCAGCGGCGTGTCGGGCCAGTGATCGACGAAGCGTCGCCACAGTGCGGCGGACTGCGAGGCGAGCATGGTGTCGAGCGGCGCCGGCTGTCCGGTGGGCACGCCCGTCGCCGGTGGCGACGTGGAGGCCGGGCGAAACTGCGCCCCGCGCAGCCAGTTCGTCGGCGTCGTCGCGGGCAGCGTCGCGGCGAGCGGTTCCCCGAACGTCGAGCCCAGCACCGACTCGACGGTCGAACGCGCCGCCGCCAGATCGGGCTGGAAGCCCTGGAGCGTGGCCGTCGGCTCCTGGTCGGTCTGTCTGCCGAAGATCAGCAGCGTCGCCAGGAGTCGCGCCGGGGAGTCGCCGGTCGGCACCGCGTCGAAGACCCGCCATGCGGACCGCGGCGGCACCGCGCCGCGGGTCGTCCACTGCGAGCGGTCGTAGGGGGCGGGTTCGAAGTGCTCGTCGTGTCGGAGCCTGTCCTCGAGCAGATCGAGCGTCGCGGCCCCCTCCGCGCCCTGCACGAGCGTGGCCGAGCGGCGCTCGTACGGCACGATCGGGGACCTGTCCTCGTCGGCCTCGGTCTCGAGGGCGATGGCACGTCCCGTCGCCTCGACCGCGTCGTCGGCATCCAGCCCCGGCAGATCCGCCACCGCGAGCCACGCCTCGGCCGCCTCGAACGGTCGCGCCAGTTGCTCGCACAGGATCGCGATGTTCGTGAACAGCTCCCGGCTCCGGCCGGCGGCCGGCTTGAGGCCGCGGAACACGGTCAGCGCCCGCCCGAGCCGCCAGGCCCGGGCGTGCTCGAGGCCGGTCTCGAAGTCGGCCCGCCACGTGGCGTCCGCGGTCGGTGACTCGAGCCTGGCCTTGGTGCGCAACGCCGCCGGCACGCCCGCGGAACCGACCACGGCCGCAAGCAGCCGCTGCTCCTCCGCCGTCCCGAGGGAGTTGTCGATCATCCACTCCACGATCCCCTGGGCGAAACCGCTGTGGCCGGCCTGGGCACCGGCCTGCACGAGCGTGGCCGCGATCCGCACGAGATCGGTGGAGACCTCGGCCCCGGCGACATCACGGGCCTTGTCGAACGCGGCGGCGGCCTCCTGAATCCGGCCGGCGATCGCGTCGGCGACGGCGGCGTGGCCGAGGGCCAGCGGGTTGTCGGGAAAGGCCGCGAGGAAGGCCTGGCTCGTGGCGGCCGCCTCGGCGAACTTCCGCGTCGCGAGCTGCAGCTTCACCTGCGTCGCCATGAGGCAGGCCCGCCCGGGAAACTTCGCGGCCAGGCGATCGACCTGTTCGAGGGCGGCCGACGTCTGATCGCCCTCCACGAGCTTCTCGATCTGCTCGAGATCGCCCGTCAGGTCCGGGCAGCAGAACTTGATCTTCTTGCCGGTGCCCCCGGGGCAGGCTGCATAGGGATCGATGGCCATGACTGCCGGAACTCCTGTCGTGTCCAAGGGCGGCGGAAGCGTCGCACGCGAGCGTTTTCGCCGAATGTACCAGCGCCGGATGACGCTGTCGGGGGGCGGGGCCATAATGCCGGCGGCGGGCCCCGAAATCACCCATCATGCGTCAACCCCGGATCCTCGTCGTCGACGCCCGCGGCGCCACCGGTCTGCCCTACGCCGCGCTCGTGGCGAGGCTGCAGCCGATGGACCTGCGGATCGAGCGCTCGGCCGCCGCGGCGGTCGATGCGCTGCGTCGCAACGGCTGGGATCTCGGGGTGTTGACCGCCCGGGAGGCGGGGTCGGCCGCGGCGCTCGTGGAAGCCGTGCGCCAGGCCGATGCCGAATTGCCGCTCGTCGTGGTCGATGCGCATCCGAGCGTCGCGATGGCGCGGCACTGCCTGCAGTCGGGCGTGGGCGACTATCTCGACGTCGATGACGCCGAGAAGGAACTCGAGGGCGCCCTCGTGCGGTTGCTCTCGGCCGCGCGACGACGCGACGCGGAGGAGGTGCTCCGCCGTGCGGTGGAGCGGCCGTACTCGTTCGAGGGCTTCCTCGGAGAGAGCCCGGCGATGCGGGGCGTGTACTCGATCATCGAGCGGGTGGCGGCGAGTTCGGTCGACGTGCTCGTCACCGGCGAAACGGGCACCGGCAAGGAACTCGTGGCCCGCGCCCTCCACCAGCGCAGCCGCCGGGCCGCGGCCCCGTTCGTGCCGGTCGACTGCGGCGCGATCCCCGACGCGTTGATGGAGAGCGAGTTCTTCGGCCACGAGAAGGGGGCCTTCACCGGCGCCGACGCCCGCAGGATGGGGCTCGTGGAATTCGCCGACGGCGGCACGCTGTTTCTCGACGAGATCGGCGAACTGCCCCTCGCGCTACAGGCCAAGCTCCTGCGTGTGCTCCAGGAGCGGCGGGTGCGCCGCGTGGGCGCCCGGCACGAGACGAGCGTGGACGTGCGGGTGATCGCGGCCACATCGCGGAATCTCGAAGCGATGGTGGACCGTGGTGAATTTCGCCGCGATCTCTTCTACCGGATCCATGTCGTGCGGATCGATCTGCCACCCTTGCGGGAGCGGGGTGACGACATCGGGCTGCTCGCGGAGTTTTTCGCCAATCGGGCCGCGCAGGAGATGGGGAAGACCGTGAGCGGCCTGTCGATCGACGCCTACCAGGTGCTCAAGAGTTACCATTGGCCCGGGAACGTGCGCGAACTGCAGAACGTGGTTCGGCGGGCCGTGGCGATGACCCGCTCCGCGAAGCCCGACGTCGAGGATCTGCCCGACGATATCGTCGCGGCGGCGGGGCGGATCCTGCCGATGGCGGATGGCGACGGCTTCTTCGCCCGGCGGGCGGAGCACGTCACCAAATTCGAGAAGCACTATCTCACCGACCTGCTCACCCGGCACCACGGCGACGTCACCGCCGCCGCGCGCGACGCGAAACTACCCCGCGGCACGCTGTACCGCCTGATGAAGACCCACGCCCTCGACGGCGCCGCGTTCCGCGCGAAGTAGGTGGGCACGCGCAGACGAAGGGAGTCGTTGAGGACTATGGGCGCCTGAGCAAAACCCGCGAGTCCTGTACTCTCAACACGACCAAAGTCGAGCATGCCCGCCGCCGGCTCCGCACGCGGGTTGTTCTCCGACGCGTTTCATTGAAGCCGGGGCAGGACAGGCGGGACGCCTGTCCTGCGATGGGGCTGGAGAGCCCGAAGCCTGTCTACTTGCGCTCCCAGGTCTTGCCTTCCTTGTAGCGGGTGGCCCGCTCGACGAGTTCGGGGTTCTTCGTCGTGGCGATCACCTTGTCGAGCGCCTTCGCGAAATCGTCCTTGTGGGCGTCACGAAGCTTCTGGTGATGGGCAAGCTCGACGACGCTCTTGCAGGCGGGCTCGGCGAGCTTCGGGTCGTCGAGAAACGGCAACACAAAACGAAACACCTCCACCGTCCGGATCGCGTTCACCCGCTCCACCAGCTTGGCCCGCTCCTCGTCCTTCTGGCACAACGGCAGGATTTTCTGGACGAGTTCGAGCTTCTGCTTGTCGTTGAGTTTGTTCTCCGGCACGGGTGCGATCCGGATCAGGGCGGCCAGGAGCGTATCGCGTTCGGCGGGGGTCTGCGCCGCGGCGAGAAGCTCGAACAGTCTGTCGGCAACCGTCGCATCGGGCCAGCGGGTGATCACCCTGATTCCGAAGTCGCGTTTTGCCGGATCGGCGAGCAGTTCATCGACGATGGCGAGGGCTCCCTTGCCCCCGATTCGCCCGAGGGGTGAAAGCATGGATTCCCTGTCTGCATCGCCGGCTGCTTTGAATACCGCCAGGAACGATTCGGCCGCTTGGGCCTTGCCGGGATTCTCAGTGCAGACCGCGATCAGGGCTTTCTCGGCATCGTTGCGCTCCGCTCCGGGGGCCGCCGTGAGGAACCCTCGCACCATCGCCGGGACCTCGTCCGGGCCGCCGAGCTTGCCGAGCGCCCGCATCGCCGCCCGTCGCACCCCCGCATCGGCGTCGATCGCCGCCGTGGCACACAGCGGCACCGCCGCGCGGGCCCGCCGCTCGGCGAGGATGTCGATGGCGAGCGGTCGCACGGCCGGCGTGCCCGACTTTGCCACTTCGATCATGGTTCGCACGGCGTCGTCACCGCGGAGTGTGATCAGCGCCCGCTTCGCGGCGGCCCGCTCTGGATCCGTCGCCGCGAGCGACTCGCTCAGCACCGCGACCTCGGCCCCCCCGCCGGTCGCCCCGAGGACGCCGATCGCGGCCGTCCGCACCGCCGGCTCGCGCGACGCGCTGAGCAGGGCCGCGACCGCCGGGATCGCCGCCGGGTCGCCGCGATCGGCGAGGGCGTGCAGGAGTTCGACCTGCCGCTCGGGCGTCCGCTCGGCGAGCAGGGCGGCGAACCGTCGCGTGGCATCCTCGCCTTTCGCGCCGTGACGGATGCCATCGAGACCGAGGCGGCGAAAATCCACATCCTCTCGCCCCACGAGATCCAGAATCATGCCGACGGCATCCTGCGCGATCGCACGATCGCGCGGGGCGGAGGCGAGGACGAGCAGGGCACAGACGAGGACGATTCGCATGCGAAGACGCTCCAACGAGGGCGACGGTGACGGGGATCAGGACGCGGCGGCGAGTGTGTCGAGGCAGGCGAGCAGGCCCCGGGCGGCAGCCAGTTCCACCCCCTTGGCTCCCGGCTTGCCCTGGACCGCGTTGGCGAGTGCCTCGTAGACACTCCGGGCCTCCGCTCGCTTGCCGGACGCGAGCAGGGCTTCGGCGGTCATGAGCCGGGCGTCGACGACGGCCCGGCCGACACCCGACCCAGCGAGCGGGTCGGCCGCGGTCAGGGCTGCCAGGGCGTCCGGCGTATGGATGTGCCCGAGCGCCGTGGCCGCCGCGGCCGCCAGCTTCGGGTCGCCTGCGAGGAGCCGGGCGAGCGCGGGAACACTCGCCGCGTCGCCGCGGCCACCCAGCGATTCGATCATCCCGATCTGCAGGCCGGGAGGGACGGTGCCGAGCGCGTCCCGCAGCGCCTGCGCGGCTTCCGGGGCTGGAATCCGTTCGAGGGCGAATCGGGCCATGTGCGAGTTGTCGGCATCGCCCAGGAGCGCCGCGAGCGCGGGCACGCTCGCGGCCGTGCCGATCATCATCAGCTTGCGGCAGGCGTATTCCTTCGCCGCGCGGCTCGTGCCAGCCCCAAGGACCGCGGCCAGCCGTTGTTCGAGGTCGGCACCGAGCGCGGCATCTCCGTGGGCCGCAACGACGGCGTCGTCGATCGTCTTCAGCCACGCGGCGTCAGCCCCCCAGTCGTAGCCCTTGAGGGCCGCAAACGGGGCGTCGAGCGTGGCGAGGTCGAATGGCATGGCGGGCTCCTTGATGGCGTCAGGTGATCCAGACCCAGATGATCGCGGTTCAGATGATCCAGGGCTCGCGGCGGGCCCGGTCGAGGAATCGATTCGCCTGCTCGTCCGCCACGAACCGCTGCGTCGCACGGTCCCATTCGAGCGACCGGCCGAGCCGGTAGGCGATCCCGATCAGATGTGGAGCCGTCATCGTGTTGACGGCCGGCTCGAGATCGCGGAAGGGCCGCTGGCGGGTCTTCACGCAGGCGATGAAGTCGCCGTAGATGCTCGTCTCGCCGCCGTGGTACTCGGGCACGGGCTTCGCCGGGCGGCTCTTGCCGTCGCCCACGATCCGCAGCGCGTCCTTGAACGTCAGCGTCGGCTCCGGCCGCAGCCGGGCCGGACGGTTGTGGAAGATCTCGGTGCCGTTGGGATAGGCGACGGACACGTACGCCGCCTCCTTGCCGTCGGCCGACGCGGGGTGGAAGGTGACCTTCGTCGGCTGCAGGTCGAGCAGATCCGCGGCGAAGATCGTGCCACCGAAATGGTGCGCCCCCCAGTCGGTGAGGCTGCCGCCCGAGTAGTCGTAGTACGACCGCCAGCTGTTGCCGCCGGTGCCGAAGTTGCCGTCGCAGCGGCCCGAGTTGTAAGGCTCCCACGGGGCTGGTCCGAGCCACAGATCCCAATCGATGTCGGGAGGGGCGGGCTGCGCGGGCAGGGTGCAGAGCATCGAGGGTCCGCCGACGGAAATGTCGATCGACGTCACATGGCCGATCTCGCCGGCCCAGATCGGATCGACGATGCTGCGATAATCCCCGAGCACGCGCTGGCTGCCGCCGGAGACCACGCGGCCGTAGCGCCGGGCGGCCGCGATCATCAGCGGGCCTTCCCGGAGCGTGAGTGTCTCGGGCTTCTGCAGATAAATGTCTTTGCCCGCCTGGCAGGCCGCGATCGTCATCACGGAATGCCAGTGGTCGGGCGTGGCGATGTGGACGGCGTCGATATCGTCGCGGGCGAGCAGTTCGCGGAAGTCGACGTACGCCGCGCAGTCCTTGGTGCCGTACTTGGCGTCGACTCGTTCCTTGCCCTCGTCGCGCCATTTCTTCCGCACGTCGCACACGGCCACGTACTGCACGTCGGGCCGGCCGAGGAACGCGCCCTGATCGCTCTTCCCCTGGTTGCCGACGCCGATGCCCCCCATCACGATCCGGTCGCTGGCCGGGGGCGTGGTGGCGTCACCGAGGGCCTTCGACGTGAGGATGTAGGGGGCGGCATAAGCGGCTGCTGCCGTCGCGCCGGTGGTCTTGAAAAAGTGCCGCCGGGTTTTCCCCCTCGACTCGTGCTGCCGATGCTCAGCCATGGTGAACGGCCTCCTGATGACTCGCCGGAATACACTCCAGACTATTGTTTTCGATCGCTGACGCAATCCGATACTCTTGCTGGCAATGACCATCGTTTGCCTCGAGGGGCGGCAGCCCCCCTACCGTTCCCGGCGGATGGTGATCCCGGCCGGAGTAGCTTCGACGAGAGCCGTGGCGGACTGAGCCGGCAGCCAGACACGCACGGTGCCATCGCCGGCATCCGCGAAACGCACGCCAGCGGCCGCAGCCGCCGCATCGTCCTCCGGGCGGAGCGGGAGCACGGCCATCACCGCGGTGATCGGCCGGCCGGCGACGATCTGGTGCGATCCGACCGTATGAAACGACGTGCGTTTGGTGCCGTCCGCCCGCGGGGCGTGCATCGCGCAGGGGGTGACCTGCTCTTCGTGGATGCCGACGCTGTCGCCCGTCATGAACTTCACGAGCATGCAGCGCTCGGTTGCCGAGCCGCCCACCTGTGCATACGCGCCATCCGAGGACGATACGAACCAGTCGGGACCACGATCCGCAATCGCATACAGCTGCCAGAGTTGCCCGGCGGCCCACCCCTGCACCCGCCGGCCTGGCGTGAACGTGTCGATGATGACGAGGCCTCCTTCCTCGGCCAATGCGATCCGTCGCCGGAGCCCGTTGCCCGGAGTGATGTAATCGGTGAACTCGATGTCGGCGAACGCATCGCCACCCTGCTGCTCTGTGCGGGCCGCCGCAACGATGCAATGAAGCGGATGATCGCCGAGATCGATCCAGTCCGCGAAGAGCCGTCGCAGATTCGCGTGGGGTGGCCGTCCGGCGAACTTGTAGTCGAACCGCACGGTGTCGTAGTCGGCCGTCGAGAACGTCATGCCGCGCTGCTCCATGTTTTCGAGCAAGCGCGTGCAGATCTGCTCGCCGAAGATGCCGAGGTTCACCTCCTGCGAACCGGCCCCCTCCGTGCGGTCCGCACTCGTGCGTAGCCGCACGCCCTTCTTGGCGGCGATGTTCCTGTGCCAACTTGCCGGCGACTCGAAGCCGTCGAGCAGGAGGGTGCCTCGCGGCCCCTCGAGCCGAAGATTGTCGAACCATGCCGCCTCGAGACCCGGTGTGTGAAACGTACGAAAATCGATGCCGTCGGCGACGACGCGGCGGCCCGGATGCTCGTCGGCGGCGAGGTAGGTGGCGGGGATGGTCATCGTGCTCCAGGCGCCGGCGCGTGGATGGCCGGGAAAGAGTTTGGGATCGGCATAGGCCCAGAAACTGTTCCCGCACTGGCCCGACTGCGTGCCGCGCCGGCCGATGTTGTGGAACAGCGGCACCCCGCCGGCCTCGTAGAAGCCTATCGAAGGCCGCTTGTAGCGGTGGGCGTGGCTGCCTTCGGCGTAGAGATCGATCATGATCATCGCGCTCGAGGCGTTCGTCCCCGTGCGAAGCACCAACTTGTCGGGCACCGTCGTCACGGGTGCTCCGGGAACGCGGCGGTACTGGACATGGGACAGCGGTGCTGACGTCGTTTTCGACGGCGTGAACGGCTTCAGGTCGAGGAGCGCGAAGGCCCGCGGCAGCGAGTCCATGCTGATCGAGTCCGCCGACGTCGGCACGAGCCGCCTGGCCACCGCCTGAAACGACGCGTCGTCGTAGAGCCGCGCCGCCGTCTCCAGGAGCAGCACGAAGTCGAGCCGCTCCTCCCGCGCCCGGAAATAGCCGTCGCCGTACTCCGGGATCGAGCCCGCGGGCGAGACGATATCGCGCATCCTCACGAACATGTTCCGGAAGTGTTCGGATCGGGCCACCCTGTCGAGCCAGCCCTCGACTGCGGCGAGTTCCAGGAAGAAGCAGATCCCGAGGCTCGAGTAGTTGCTCGCGTTCTCGTTGAGGTCCTCGGTCAGGAAGATGTGGTCGCCGAGCCGGTCGACGAGCCGACGGACCTCGGCGACCGGAAACTCCGGGTCGGCGGCGAAGGCCCGCGCGAGGCAGTCGGCGGCGAGCGTGTCGGCCAGCGCGATGTTGCAGTCGAAGTGCTTATCCTCATTGGCCCGATGCTTCAGAAACCAGGCGACGAACGCACTGGATCGGTCGCGGGCCTTCGCCCGACGATCACCCGTGAGCATCCCTGACTCGGCGAGGCGGAGCGTGAGCAGGCCAAAAGGACGTGAGACGTGGAAGTCGAGATCGGCGCGGCTGGCCTCGTTCGTCAGGAGCGCATCGTATTCCTCGATCGCAAGCTCACGAAATCGCGGTTCGCCGGTCTGCATCCCCACGAGCCACGCCGCGTATGCGATGCCGATCACGTCGGCGGGCTTCCGGTTCCGCGAGTGCTGCTTCATCGCGGCTGAAACCTTGTCGCGGTAAAGCGCGACGAATGGGGAGAGCGTCGTCCGGTCATCGGCGGAAAGCGGACGGGCGAACAGGCCCGCGAGCAGGACAAAGGCCACAAGACGCGGAGGCACGAGAGGGTCTTTCTGGCGGAGAAGGACGAGCGTGGAGGGGTCGGCTGGTGTTTCACCGACCGCCGCGACCGCAGCATGCTGCACGAGTGGAATTCGTACAGTGTGGCATGTCGGGATCACCTGCCCGATCGCGGCCTATCATCTGATAGACCGCTGCCGCAGCCCGACTCTTTTCACGCTCATCCGTCGGTCACCGGCCGCGGCGGCTCACTTCAAACTCCGCAGGAACTCGACCACGTCGAGCAGTTCGTTGGGCGACAGCGTGGCGGCGAGGCCCTCGGGCATGCTGCTCTGCTTGAGCTTCATCCGCTCGTCGATCTCCGCCACCGCGATCTTCTTCTGTTCCTTGCCGTCGAAGATCACGAGTTCCTCGGGCGACTCGCTCACGAGCAGGCCCGTGATGCTGCGGCCGTCGTCCGTGACGACGAGCGTCGAGAGATACTTGTCCGCCACCTCGGCATTGGGGTCGATGATCGATTCATAGAGCTTGTAGGAATCGAGCCGCT
This sequence comes from Planctomycetia bacterium, assembly GCA_009923125.1. GTDB lineage: Bacteria > Planctomycetota > Planctomycetia > Pirellulales > UBA1268 > RGVT01. The sequence goes on along the minus strand of RFUD01000004.1, from coordinate 3,001 downwards.
TGCCGACGCCGTTCATCTCGGGGCCGAGATTCGCCCCCTCGTTCCAGACCCGGTGGCAGTTGATGCACACTCGGCGGAACACGGCCTTGCCGTTGTCCACGTTGCCCCCCTTGATCCCGGCCAGGGCGGTCATGGCCTTGTTCCGCTCCTCGTCGCTCTTGGGATCCTTGCTGAGCAGGATGGCCAGGTGCGGCTTGATCTCCGCCGCCTTCTTGTCGAGGCCCAGCACGCTCTCGATGATCGCGAAGGCGGGCGTCCCCTTGGAGACGAACGTGCCCGCCTCGTGGTCCTTCTTCCAGACGTCGATGTTGGCCCCCAGGGCGGCGTCGCAGGTGTAGGCGATGAACCGGTCGGAGGGCTCGACGTCGGCCGCCGCGATCACGGCCCGCATCGAATCCATGCTGCCAAAGAAACTCAGGCCGCGGACCGCCTCGGTGCGGACCCGCGCGTGCGGATCGGTCGCCTTGGCGATGAGTCGCTGCTCGGCGTCGGAGAATCGCTCACGCTCGTCGGCCAGCACGCGGGTGGCTGCCGCACGGGCGTCCGCCACCGGCGATTCGAGCAGCCGGGTGAGCAGCCCCGCATCCACCGCATGGAAGCTCTGCTGGAGCCAGAGCACCTCGGTGGCCAGCCGCTCGGCAGCCGGGTCGGACGCGACGCGGCCGAGCCAGGCGTTGGCGGCGGCGAGCACCTGATCTCGTGGCCGGGCCTGCAGGTCGGCGCGGGCCCGGTAGCGGGTGCGCCATTCCGGGCTCTTCAACTGTTCGAGCACCTCGTCGATCGACTTGCCCGCCTGTGTCTCGGGCTTCACGAGGGGCTTGTCCTTGTAGACGAGCCGGTAGATGCGGCCGTGGACGTGGTCGCGATTCGGGTCGCGCTGGCTGTACTGCATGTGGCCGATCAGAGGATTCGCCCAGTCACCGAACCACAGCGCGCCGTCGGGGCCGATCTGCGGATCGACCGGGCGGAAGTGTTTGTCGGTGCTCTTGATGAGGTCGAAGGGTGTCTTGGCATCTTTCGGATCGTGCCGCACCCGCTCGCCCTTGTAGCCGGCTCCATCGTCGGAGAATGTCCAGCGCGGGATGCCGTTCATGTTGATCACGCAGGCATAGATGAACTGGTCCTGCACCTCGTCGGGGAACTGCCGCGTGCGCAGGAACTCGCTGCCCACGACGGGCCGCATGCCCTCGGTGTTGAACACCGGGCCCATCCCCTTGCGGCCGCCGTATTGCTTGCCGGAGAGGGGCGTGTCCCAGTGCTGCGCAGCGCCGGTGCCGTCGCCGCAGACGCCCTGGCCCCACTCGTTGAACACGTAGCACCACGGATTGCCGTAGCCGGGCGTGACGAAGTGGCTGATCTTCCACGTGCGCGGGTCGAGCACGTAGGCCCCCGACGAGCCGTAGTTGCGGAACGGGCCCCACGGCGTCTCCAGAGCCGTGCTCATCGCCACGCCCTCGAGCATGTGCAGCAGGCCGCCCGGGCTCGCCTCGAACGCCCCGCTCGTGTGGTGCGTGTCTTCCGTGGCCCAGCCGTCGAGCACGTGCACGACGACGTCGGCCTTGTCGTCGCCGTCGGTGTCCTTGAGCCAGATCATCCGCGGCTGGTCCATCACGATCACGCCGCCGTCGAAGAACTGGAAGCCCGTCGGGCAGTGCAGCTTGTCGTAGAAGACGGTGCTCTTGTCGGCCTTTTCGTCGCCGTCGGTGTCCTCGAGGATCACGAGTTTGTCGGCAGGCTTCGGGTCGCCCGGCTTCCACTGCGGATAGCTCGGCATCGTCGAGACCCACAGCCGGCCCTTCGAGTCGAACGCGAGCTGAACGGGCTTCGCGATCTCGGGGAATTTCCGTTCATCGGCGAAGAGCCGCATCTCGAAGCCGTCGGGCACCGTGCACGTCTTGATCACATCCTCGGGCGACTTGATCACCGGGCCGCCCTCGGGATTTTCGCTGTAAGCCTGCCGCGGCTCGCCGAAGCGGGTCTGCGGCACGATGAGGTCACCCGTTTTCGAGTCGTCGGGCGCGGGCGGCACGGGCCGGCCGGCGGCGATGTCCCAGACGTACGCATCGCGGACGGCAGCCATGGAGCGCAGCTTGAGATACTCCCGCGGGAAGGTCTCGGTGTCCCACGTGCGGCGGCCGCCGTACACGTACCAGCCGTTCACCATGCGGTGGTCCTGCATCGCGACCCACGCCTTGTCGATCACGGCGGCCCGCAGTTTCGCGAAGGCTTCGGCACCGAGCTGGTGCGACGATGCGGCGCCGAACAGCTTCTCGTCGAGGAGTTTGGCCACGAGTGCGTCGCCGGCCTCGTTCACGTGGCAGCCGTTGATCGTGAACTGGCGTCCCGGCTCGGCCGCGAAGGCCTGGCGCGTCGCATCGAACAGTTCGACGAAGGCGAGCCCCCGGGTGGCGGCGACGTCGCGGGCCGCGTCACGATACGCGGCGAGGGAACTGTTTTGGGCGTCGGCGTCGGGCATCAGCGGATCGCCCGTGGGCTCGACGGCGATCGGCGAGACGATGACGAACCGCGGCGCGGCCTTCGTGTCGTCGCGGGGATACTTCGCGGCCAGTTCACCGAGCAGCTTGAGATAGTCGGCCTTGAACTTCCCGACGCCGCCGGGGCCGGCGAACGATTCGTTGAACCCGAAGAAGAGCAGGAAGGTGTCGGCCCCGAACGCGGCCACGGGGTCGTCGAGCTTCGTGTAGTCGCCGGCCCGCTGCCGGTTGGCCACCTCGTCGGCCGGCCGCGCGAAGTTGCGCACCACGAGTTTCTTGTCGGCGAACCGCTGGTGCAGCAGGGCCTCGAAGTGCCCGAACAGGTTCATCCGCTCGGCGGTGGAGTTGCCATAGATCGCGATCCGCTCACCGTCCACAAACTGGAGCGGCAGCGTGCTCGGCGGAAGGGCCGGCCGCGCCGGGCGGGGCTGCGGGGCGAGCAGTTCACGGGCCGTCTTGAACGGATCGGCCTCCTTCTTCTCTTCCTTATTCAATTCCTTGACTTC
>RFUD01000300.1 GCA_009923125.1 Planctomycetia bacterium | reverse complement strand
AATCAGGAGTAGGGGAAACCCTACCGTGGGTTCAAATCCCACCCCGTCCGCGTTTTCATGCAAATAGATGCGAGGAAATGAATTACGCCGTGACAGTTTCGTGACAGTAAGGTTGCAAGTCGTCGCAATCTTTTGCCAAAAGGGGGCATTTTAAGATTGGGTATTCGCTTTGGGTTGGGGTGGAACTGGCACTCTAATAAGAAGGACTCCAGCGAATTCTTAGCTATCCTACGATGATGAGCCCTTCTAGGCAAAAAAAAGGGCGATCGAACTGGCGAAGCGATACGGCACCGACGCCTCGGCCCGGTTCGTCGCCGGGCTCATGGGCCGGCTCGTGGCTGACCGCCGGGCCGCCTCCGCCTCGACCTCCTGACACGCATCACCCACGCACCACCACACGGATCGCGCCGATGGCAATCTTCGGATTTGGGCGGAAGCAGGACGACGAGGATCCCGGCGATGTCCCGCCGCCGCGCCCGGGACTGCTCGACCGGCTCAAATCGGGGCTCGCGAAGACCGCGCGGCTGCTCGGCACCGACGTGCGCGATCTCTTCAAACGGGAGGGACGGCTCGTCGATGAGGCATTCCTCGAGGAACTCCGCGGGGCGCTCGTGCGCACCGACATGGGCCCGGCGGCCGCCGACGCCATCGTGGCCGATGTCCGCGACCGCTTGCGGGCCCGCGTCGTGGAGCCCGATGTCGTCGTCGATTCGATCCGCCGCGAACTGCTCGCACGGCTCCAGTCCCGGGCAGGGGGCATCGCCGCGGCCGCCACGGGCCCGACGGTGATCCTCGTCACCGGCGTGAACGGCTCGGGCAAGACGACGTCGATCGCGAAGCTCGCCAATCGCCTCGTGAAGGAGGGCCGACGCGTGATTCTCGGGGCGGGCGACACGTTCCGGGCGGCCGCCGTCGAGCAACTGTCGATGTGGGCGGGGCGGATCGGGGCCGAGATCGTCCGTGGCGAGCACGCCAGCGACCCGGCGAGCGTCGCGCATCGGGCCGTCGCCCGCGCCCTCGAGGGACACTTCGACGTCTGCATCATCGACACCGCCGGCCGGCTCCAGACGCAGGCCAACCTGATGCAGGAATTGGCCAAGATCCGCCGGGTGATCGCCAAGCAGATTCCCGACGCCCCGCACGAGACGCTGCTGGTGATCGACGCGACGGCGGGACAGAACGCGCTCTCGCAGGCCAAGGGCTTCAAGGAGGCCGCCGGCTGCACGGGCATCGTGCTCGCGAAGCTCGACGGCTCCGCCCGCGGCGGGGTGATCGTGCCGGTGGCCGAGCAGTTCGGGCTGCCGGTGAAGTTCGTCGGCCTCGGCGAGTCGGCCGACGACCTCGAGCCGTTCGATCCGGAACGGTTCGTCACGGCTCTCCTCGAGGGCGCACTGGCCGCCTGACCGTCAGGGTTTGACAGCCCCCGACGCGGGTCGGGGAAACCTTGCGGAGGGGCTGCCCCGGACCGCGTCCCGCGCCCCCTTGAGGCCCGATATCCGAGGTGGGGGATGGCGACACCGGCCCGGCGGAACGGGTCGCAGCCCTCGTTTGTGTCCGAACGCCACGCACGCCGTCGCCCGCGACGGCGCACTCCCGGAGGATTTTGAACCATGTCCCTCAGCAAGTTCCGCCTGTCGCTGGCGGCGGCCCTGGTTTCGGGAACGGCCCTCGCGGCCGAACCCGGCACGCCGTCGCGGATCGACACCAGCATCTACGACCAATACGCTCAGGCCCAGACCGGCAGCGGCCTGCCTCCGGTGCAGGCGGCCGTGCCGCAGGAGGAGGCCTACGAACTGCGCGGGCTCCCGCCGCAGGAAGCGGCTCAGGAGACCTCCGCCGAGGAGGGGCCGGAACGCTACCTGGAGACGGAGTTCCTCACGAGCCGTGGCATCAAGACCTACGGCTGGGTCGATGCGGGGATCGGGGCCAACAACTGGGCGAGCCCGTTCAACGGCCCGATCACGTTCAACGACCGCAACTGGCAGGGCCAGATGAACCAGCTCTACCTCGTCAACGAGAAGCTGGTGGACACGTCGGAAGGCCTCGACTGGGGCGGTCGCGTCGATCTCCTCTACGGCACCGACTACATCTACAACTCGGCCCGTGGTTGGGACGGTTTCCTCGCGAACCAGGGCAGCGGTGTGTATGGACCGGGTGCCGTGGCCGGATCTCCGTCGTGGGCCTCGAGCAAGGATTACGGCCTCAACATCCCGCAGATCTACGGCGAGCTTGGTTACGGCGACCATATCGTCAAGGTCGGCCACTTCTACACGATCATCGGGTATGAAGTGGTGCCGGCGATCGGTAACTTCTTCTACACGCACGCCTACACGATGCAGTATGGCGAGCCGTTTACCCACACCGGCATCCTCGACACCTGGACGCCCAACGACCAGATGACGGTGTATGCCGGTATTACTCAAGGCTGGGACAACTTCTCAGATCCCATCAACAGCCAGGGCATCGGGAATCCCGGCTACATCAACGCCAACAGCAATGCGGCGTTCCTGGGCGGCGTGTCGTTCAAGAACAGCGACCAGACGCAGGCGTTCACCTCGACGGTGTCGAGCGGCAACGAACCGGTCGCGTTCCTCGGAGCGAACACCTTCCCGAACGTCGGCAACCGGTCGATCTGGAGCAACGTCTACACCAACGAGATCAACGACAAGTGGACGTACGTGTTCCAGAACGACAACGGCTGGCAGTTCAATGCCAACACCGGTCTTCAGAACCAGGGCCAGCTGGCTGGCCTCGCCCAGTGGTACGGCATCAACCAGTACCTGTTCTACAACGTCAGCGACACGGTCGTCGCCGGCATGCGGTTCGAGTGGTTCCGTGACAACAACGGATACCGCGTGTTCGCCCCGATCCGCAACGGGTGGGTCGGTGGTCCGGCCGTCGGCGGGTTCCAGGGCAACTTCTTCCAGGCCACGTGGGGCCTGAACTGGAAGCCGACCCGCAACTGGATCATCCGGCCTGAAGTGCGGTACGACTGGTACTCGCCGGACGATATGGCCGGAGCCCGGGCGGGCACCGCGCCGCTGCCCTTCGGCCCGACGTTCGGCACCCTGAACGGACCTGGTGGCGACAAGTACGGCCAGCTGTACGGCGGCTGCGACGCGATCTGGCAGTTCTAGTTTCACGGCGGCAGGGCCATCCATGGCCCCTGCCGCCTTGGCCCGGCGGAGGGAACGCCAAGGGTTCCCTCGCCGGGCGGCGGCCGGCATCCAGCCGGCCGTCGCCAAAGCCGAAGCTGGCCCGGCGGAGGGAACGCCAAGGGTTCCCTCGCCGGGCGGCGGCCGGCATCCAGCCGGCCGTCGCCAAAGCCG
>RFUD01000299.1 GCA_009923125.1 Planctomycetia bacterium | reverse complement strand
CGGGCCTACCGCGACAGCGGCGTGCGGCTGCCGCCGATCGACGGCGTGCCACCGCGGGCGCGGCGGGTCGGTGACGGGCGGGCGCTCGTCATCGCGCCGCCGTCGGTGGCCGGCAGCCGCTGGCTGCGGCTGTTCGGCGAGACCCGCGTGGCGCCGGCGTCGGGCTGGATGACGGTCCGCGGCATCCGCCGGCGCCGCGGCTGCGAGCGCGGGTTCATCCTCTCCGACCATGCCGACTTCCCCGGCCTGCTCACCGCGATCGAGGCGTCGCGGGCCCGCCGGGTGCTCGTGACGCACGGCGCGAGCGAGTCGCTCGCGAGGCTGCTGCGTGAGCGGGGATTCGACGCCGCCCCGCTCGCCACGCGGTTCACCGGCGAGCCACCGCCCGACGGCGAAGGGGATGCACCGCCGGCGGACGAGGGTGACGAACGCGATCCGGACATCGCCGACGGAGCGGCGGCATGAAGGCGTTTGCCTCGCTCTACTGGCGGCTCGACGCGACGACGAGCACCACCGAAAAGCTCGCCGCGCTCACCGACTACTTCCACGCCGCGCCGGACGACGACGCCGCGTGCGCGGTGCGGCTGCTGTCGGGAGGCCGGCAGTCGCGGGGCGTGTCCACCACGCTGCTTCGCCAGTGGGCCTCCGAGGCGGCGGGAATCCCGCTCTGGCTGCTGGAGGAGTGCTACGCGCAGGTGGGCGACCTCGCCGAGACGCTCGCGCTCGTTTTGCCGGGCGGCGCACCGCCGGCCGCGACGGACGGCCGCGGTCTGGCCGCCTGGATCCGCGACACGATCGAGCCGCTGCGCGATGCCGACGATGCACGAAAGCAAGAGATCGTCCGCGACGCCTGGCGGCGACTCGGGCCCGAGGAGCGGATCGTGTGGCACAAGCTGATCACGGGCGGTTGCCGCGTCGGTGTGTCGCGCACGCTGGTGGCGAAGGCGCTGGCCGAGGTGGCCGGCATCGACGCCGCCGTGATGACGCACCGGCTGATGGGCGGCATCGGCGATGCCGACGACTATCGGCGACTCTTCTCGCCGGAGGCGACGGAGGCCGACTCGCAGCGGCCGTATCCGTTTTTTCTCGCCAGCGCGCTCGACGAGCCCGCGGAGTCGCTCGGACCCGCGACGGAGTGGCAGGTGGAATGGAAGTGGGACGGCGCACGGGTGCAGATCGTGCGCCGCGGCGGGGGCTGCGCGGTCTGGACGCGGGGCGAGGAACTCGCCACCGACTCGTTTCCCGAGATCGCGGCCGACGCCGCCGCCCTCCCGGCCGGCACGGTGCTCGACGGCGAGCTGCTGGCGGCGCGCGAGGGAGCGCTGCTCGGTTTCGCGGCGCTCTCCCGGCGGATCGGTCGCCGTCGCGCCACGAAAAAGGTGCTGGCCGACATCCCGTGCGTGTTCGTCGCCTACGACCTGCTCGAGGACTCGGGACACGACATCCGCGGCCTCCCGCTCGGCGAGCGCCGGCGGCGGCTCGAAGCGGTCGGCCTGCCGGTGTTTCCCAGCGGCGACGCGAGGCTGCAACTCTCGCCGCGGCTCGACGCCGACACCTGGGCCGACCTGGCGGCGGCCCGGGCGACCGCCCGCGATCGCGGTGTCGAAGGGCTGATGCTCAAGCGGCTGTCGAGCCCGTACGGCACCGGCCGCACCCGCGGCGACTGGTGGAAGTGGAAGACGGAGCCGCTCGAGATCGACGCCGTCCTGCTCTACGCGCAGGCGGGTCACGGCCGCCGCGCGGGGCTGCACAGCGACTACACGCTCGGCGTGTGGCACGACGGGCGGCTCGTGACGATCGCCAAGGCCTACTCCGGGCTCACCGACGCCGAGATCGTCGAGGTGGACCGGATCGTCCGTGCCACCACGCTCGAAAAACACGGGCCGGTGCGGATCTGCTCGCCGACGCTCGTGTTTCAACTGGCGTTCGAGGGCGTGTCGCGATCGACGCGTCACAAGGCGGGAGTCGCCGTGCGGTTTCCACGCATCGTGCGCTGGCGGCGCGACAAGCAGCCGGCCGATGCCAACTCGCTGGCCGACCTCGTGGCGTTGATCGATGCCGCTGCGTCCCCGGGGGCCGTGCCATGACGCCGGTCCGCGCCGCCCGACGCGTGGAACGGGGCACGTCGGCCGTGCGCACGGCGGTCACGGGCTGGTATCGCGCCCGTGGCTGGACGCCGTTTCCCTTCCAGGCCGAGGTCTGGAACGCGATGGCCGCCGGGGCCAGCGGACTGCTGCACGCCCCGACCGGCACGGGCAAGACGCTCGCGGCCTGGCTCGGGGCCGTCGAGCGGTCGTGGGCGGCCGGGGACCGCGGCCCGTCCGCGACCGGCGTGCGCGTGCTCTGGGTGACGCCGCTCAAGGCGCTCGCGAGCGACACCGTGCAGGCCCTCGAGGAGCCGCTGCGGGGCCGCGACGGCGTGGCGCCGGGCTGGACGGTGGGCCTGCGCACGGGCGACACGTCGGCCGCCGACCGCCGGCGGCTCAAGGCGGCCTGGCCGCCGGCGCTCGTGACCACGCCCGAGTCACTCTCGATCCTCCTGTCGCTCGAGGACGCGCGGGAGATCTTCGCCCCGCTCGACACCGTGATCGTGGATGAATGGCACGAACTGCTGGGCACGAAACGGGGGGTGCAGACCGAACTCGCGCTGGCGCGGCTGCGCGGGCTCCGCCCCGATCTCGTGACCTGGGGCCTGTCGGCGACGCTGGCGAACCTGCCCGACGCCGTCTCCGCCCTCGTCGGCCCTGCACGGGCCGGGGACACGCGTCTCGTGTCGGCCGCGATCGAGCGCCGGCTGTCGATCGAGACGCTGGTGCCCGAGCCGATGGAGCGGTTTCCCTGGGCCGGGCACATGGGCATGCGGCTGCTGCCCCAGGTCGTGGCCGCGATCGACCGCGCGACGACGACGCTCGTGTTCACGAACACGCGGTCGCAGGCCGAGCGGTGGTTCGAGGCGATCTCCTCCGCGCGGCCCGACTGGAAGGACGTGCTCGCGCTCCACCACGGCTCGGTCGATCGCGAGCTGCGGTCGCAGGCCGAAGAGGGGCTGAAGCGGGGCCGGATGAAGTGCGTCGTGGCCACGAGCAGCCTCGACCTGGGGGTCGATTTCGGGCCGGTCGAGCAGGTGCTGCAGGTGGGCAGCCCCAAGGGGATCGGCCGGCTGCTGCAGCGGGCCGGCCGCAGCGGCCACGCGCCGGGGGCGGTCAGCCGGCTGGTCTGCGTGCCCACGCACGCGCTCGAGCTGATCGAATGCGCGGCGGCCCGTACGGCGGCGCTCGCCGGGCGGGTCGAGGCCCGGCCGCCGCTGACCGGGGCGCTCGACGTGCTGGCCC
>RFUD01000298.1 GCA_009923125.1 Planctomycetia bacterium | reverse complement strand
GACGCAGCACCTGTTGGCCAAGGCCCGCAGCCGCAAGCACACGCTCGAAGGCCTGCTCGTGGCGCTGGCCAACATCGACGAGGTGATCAGGATCATCCGCAGCTCGAAGTCGCAGGCCGAGGCGAAGGAGCGGCTGTGCCAGATCCAGGCGCCGGCGGCCCTGCTCGAGCGGGCGCTCGGGGCCGACGGCTTCGCGACCCTTACCGAGGAGCGGGGGGCCGCGGAGACCTACGGCCTGTCGCCGGTGCAGGCCGACGCCATCCTCCGGCTCACGCTCGGGCAGCTCGTGAACCTCGAGCAGGAGAAGCTCTCCGGCGAGCACCGCGAGCTGCTGGCGAAGATCGGCGAGTTCCGCCGGATCCTCTCCAGCGAGGCCAACATCAAGGCGCTGATTCGCGACGAGCTCGTCGAGCTCGAGGGCAGGCACGCCAACGAGCGGCGGACCGAGATCAGCGGCGAGGCGGGCGATATCCGTGACATGGCCGAGCTGATCACCGAGGCCACCATGGTGGTCACGATCAGCCGCTCCGGCTACGTGAAGCGGACCGCCGCCGACACGTATCGCGCACAGCGTCGGGGCGGGAAGGGGCTCAAGGGCGCGACGGCGGACGAGGAGGACCCGATCGAGCACCTGTTCGTCGCCAGCACCCACGACTGGCTGCTGGTGTTCACGACGCTCGGCAAGGTGTTCTCGATGCGGGTGTTCGAACTGCCCGAATTGGCCCGCGACTCGAAGGGGCGGGCGCTCGTCAACCTGCTGGAGTTCGAGGCCGGCGAGAAGGTGGCCGACTGCCGGGCCGTGTCGGGCTTCGAGGATCCGGATCAATTCCTGCTCCTGGCCACCCGCAGCGGCATGGTCAAGAAGACGGCGCTCGAGCAATACCGCCGCCGCCGCACGAAGGGGCTGATCGCCGTCAAGCTCCGCGAGGGGGACGAGCTCGTGGATGCCGTGGTGACGAAGTCGGGCGACGAGCTCGTGCTCGCCACGGCGAAGGGGATGGCGATCCGGTTTCCGGAATCGGACGTGCGGCCGATGGGCCGCGACACGAGCGGCGTCCGGGGCATCAAGCTGGGCTCCGGCGATCGGCTCGTGGGCATGGTCGTCGCGGATCCCGACGCCACGCTGCTCACCGTCTGCGAGCAGGGCTATGGCAAGCGGACTCCGTTCGGCGTCGGCACGCCGCTCTCCGGCCCCGCGCCGGGTGAGGACGGCGAGGCCGTCGAGGCCGAGGCGCCGGAGGCAGGCGAAGAAGCGGACGGCGAGGGCTCGAGCGGCACGCGGTATCGCACGCAGCACCGCGGCGGCAAGGGCATTCGCGACATCAAGACCACCGCCCGCAACGGCCAGGTGGTGTCGATCGTGTCGGTCCGCGACGAGGACCAGGTGTTGATGATGACCGCCCGCGGCAAGATCCAGCGGGTCAACGTCCGCGAGATCCGTCCGATGGGCCGCAACACGCAGGGGGTGCGGATCATGCGGCTCGACGACGCCGACGCCCTGGCCGCGATGGTGACCGTGCCCCCCAGCGAGCAGGAAGAGGCCGACGCCCCGCCCGCCGAGGCGTAGGGCCGGTCTCACCCCCATCCACATCGGGCAGGCAGCGGCCCGGCATCCCCTGAAGGACCTCCCATCATGAAAATCGGCGTCGTCGGCACCGGCTATGTCGGGCTCGTCACCGGAACCTGTTTCGCGGACAGCGGCAACACCGTCGTCTGCCTCGACATCAACAGCGACAAGATCGCCCGCCTGAACCGGGGGGAGATCCCGATCTACGAGCCCGGCCTCGAGGAACTCGTCGAGCGGAATGCGGCCGCCGGCCGCCTGAAGTTCACCACCGACACCGCGACGGCCATCCAGGGGGCCGAGGTGGTGTTTCTGGCGGTGGGCACGCCTCCCGCGGCGGACGGCTCGGCCGATCTTTCCGCGCTCTGGAAGGTGGTGGACACGATCGGCCCGCACCTGCGGCCCGATGCGGTCGTGGTCACGAAGAGCACCGTGCCGGTGGGGACCTGTGCCGGCATCGAGCGACGTCTCAAGGAGCGGACCGGCCGCGACTGTCGCGTGGCGAGCAATCCCGAGTTTCTCAAGGAAGGCGCCGCGATCGAGGACTTCCAGAAGCCCGACCGCGTGGTCGTGGGCGTGCGTTCGCCGGACGTCGGCGAGACGCTCCGCGGCCTGTACCTGCCGTTTCTGCGCACGGAAAACCCGTTCCTCGTCATGTCGCCCGAGAGCTCCGAGATGACGAAGTACGTGGCCAACGCCCTCCTGGCCACGAAGATCTCGTTCATCAACGAGGTGGCGAATCTCTGCGAGCGGATGGAGGCCGACATCGACGACGTGCGTCGCGGCATCGGCCACGACAGCCGGATCGGCTTCGCCTTCCTGTTTCCAGGCGTCGGCTACGGTGGCAGCTGCTTTCCCAAGGACGTGCAGGCGCTCGCCGCCATGGCCCGCGACAAGGGGATCGCGCCGCGGATCCTGACGTCGGTGCACGACACGAATCTGGCGCAGAAGAGGGTGCTCGGCGAGAAGATCGTGGCACACTTCGGGGGCCATCTCCAGGGCAGGAAGGTGGCTGTGTGGGGGCTCGCTTTCAAGCCGCGCACCGACGACATCCGTGACGCCCCGGCGATCGACCTGATCGAGCAGTTGCTGGAGGCCGGGGCGACGATCCGGGTCTTCGACCCCGAAGCGATGGCGAACGTGCGGGCCATCTACGGCGACCGGCTGGAGTATGCCGCCGGCGTGATGGACGCGGTCGACGGGGCCGACTGCCTGGCGATCGTGACGGAGTGGGGCGACTTCCGGCGTCCCGACTTCGACGAGATCGCCCGACGCATGAAGGCGAAGGTGATCTTCGACGGTCGCAACCTCTACGCCCCGTCCGAGATGCGCGGCCGCGGGTTCGTCTACCACTCCATCGGCAAGGTGCCTGTCGGGCCGTCATAGCCCGCGGGCCGTGCGTGTTTTCCGTCACGTCGCTGACGGCCCGCCCGTCGCCGGCCGCGGTTCGCGACGTTTGACAGCGGTTTTTTCACGGCATTAGATTTCGCTCGCCCGCGCCGTATTCGTTCCCGGAGTTCATCGATCGTGATCCATTCCATGTCCGCCGTCACCTGCCCGCTGTTTCTTGCGCCGTTGTTCTCGGTCGCGACCGAGGCGGCGACTTCCGATCCGCGTGCCTGGTTCTTCGGCGTCTACGGGTTCTGGTGGCTGCTTGCCGCCGGCGGGTCGGCGCTCGCCCTCTGGCAGGCCTGGCAGTTCTTCCAGTGGATGGAGGGCCAGCCGGCGGGCACCGACAAGATGATCGAGATCGCCGAGGACGTGCGGAAGGGGGCGTACGCCTACCTCAAGCAGCA
>RFUD01000297.1 GCA_009923125.1 Planctomycetia bacterium | reverse complement strand
GCCCTCCGCCTGCCGGGTCTGCTCCGCGGCGATCGCAGCCCACACGTCGGGGTCGTCGAGTTCGACGAAGTTGGGGACCGCGGTCTGGGCTGCCGAGTTGGCTGCGATGCTCACGGGAATCCTCCTTGGTGCGGCCGGGCGGGGCGAGGCGTCTGAACCATGAATTATGGCCTCCCGGCGCCCCCCGTCAACGAAAGCGGGTTTCCCCGCGACCCACGGTCAGGCATCGAGTGCGGCGCATGCCCGGCAGCCGCCCGCATCCGTTCCAACGCCGAAACGTCAGGCGAAGACTTCGATTGTCGCGACGTGCCCTGGAATCTTCGCGAGAGCGGCGTCACACGTGACAAGCGGGCAGTGGAGTGCCTCGGCAAGCGCGATGTAACTCGCATCGTACGCCGTACAGTTGGCCCGCAACTCCCACACCCGGCCAAGCAGCGCATCGTGCGGGTAGCGTGCGACCTGCATAGCCTGGTAATCGGCGAGCGCATCTTCGGCCCGCGACGCGTCCATCTCCCGCCCGGCGACGTATCGACGAAGCACCTGCGCGATCTCGAGGTCGATCAAATGCGGCGCCGCGATCGGTTCGTCACCGCCAAGCACACGCTCGACGAGCGACTCGAAACTGCCTGCCCGGAGCAACACCTCGAGCGCGGCCGACGCGTCGAGCACGATCATCGGCGATCGCGCTCAGCCCGCACGGCCTTCGCGGGCGCCGTGCGCAGCCGGGCCGGCCGACGCTGGGCGAGCCGCTCGACCAGTTCCGCAGCGGTGGGATGCTCAGCGACTTTGCGGATCTCCGCGAGGAGGTAGTCGGTGAGCGGCCGGCCCGCGAGCGCCGCCCGGGCCTTCAGCGTCGCATGCACGGCGTCAGGCACGTTTCGGATCTGGATCATCTTGCTCATGCTTGAAGCATAAACACATGTGCTTCACATGTCTAGCTCGACCCGAACCATCGTGACATCGCGATCATGCGGGTCAACCCCGGCGGCACACCGCCGTACCTGGCCCGTGCCGGCTCACTCGAAGAGCAAGGGCTCGGGCATGAACGTCACGATCGGGATCAGGAGTGAGACGAGGCCGAGCAGCGTGCGGCCGAGGCCGAGCGGCCGGCCGTCGTCACGGATCGGCGGGTGATCGGTTCCCATGAAGGCCACGATCACCACCATCGCGATCCAGTTGTACCGGCCGAGCACGACGATCGCCGCGATCGCGGCCAGGAGAATGCCCCTCGCGATCCAGTGGGCGCGCCGGCCGAAGAGGGCGTAGCTCACGTGGCCACCGTCGAGTTGGCTGACGGGGATCATGTTCAGTCCCGTCACCAGCAGCCCCACCCAGCCGGCCATGAACAGCGGGTTCGGGGCGATGCTCTGGGCGGCGCCGAGATCGGGCCGCAGGAGCGACTGCATCCAGCCCGCCACCGGCGGCGTCGCGAACGGACTCGCATCGGTCGCGGTCCCCACGATCATCCCCGCCGCGAGCACCGGCAGGATCACGACCAGCCCGGCGATCGGTCCCGCGATCGCGATGTCGAACAGTTCGCGGCGACTGGCCCGCGCCCCTTCCATGCCGATCACCGCGCCGAGCGTGCCCGTGAGCAACACCGGCACGGGGATGAAGAACGGCAGCGTGGCCGGGATGCGGTGTACGGCCGCGGCGACGAAGTGCCCCGCCTCGTGCGCCGTGAGCACTCCCATGACGGCCACCATATACAGCAGCCCGCGCTGCCAGTGGACGCCGAGTTGCCCCGCGAGATCGTCGTCGATCCCGAGCACCACCGGCTCCCAGCCCGCCACCCCGGCGGCGAACGTCGTGGCGGCGGTCGTCAGATAGAGGATCGCGTGCAGCCGCAGGCCACGCCACACAGGCTGTCGTTCGGTGGTGAAACGCGGCGGCAAAGGCTCCATACCGCAGGCAGAATACAGGTTTTCCCGCCGCACTGGTAAACTGCGTGGCCCCGTCCTTCCGCACGGAGAATCCCCGATGCCCAGCCTCGCGCCGTCCTCCCGCACCCCGCTCTCGACACGGCTGCTGTGCGGCCTCGCCCTCGCGTGCAGCCTCGCTCCAACGGCGATCGCCCGCGCCGCGGAGCGGCAGGTGCTGCTCGTGGCCGCGGCCGACAGCTACGCCGACCTCAAGCGGCAGCTGTCCTGGATCGGTCCCCAGATCGACAACCCCGGCCTTGCGGCGATGTTCGAGTCGCTGCTCATGCTCTCCACGCAGGGCCGCGGGCTCGCCGGGCTCGACGTGAAGCGGCCGCTGGGGATCGTGGTCACGAGCGACGGCTCCGACCTCGCGGCCCACGGCTTCGTGCCGGTCAAGGATCTCGACAAGTTGCTCACGTCGCTGCAGGGCGTGATCGGACCGACCAAGCGCGACGGCGATGCACGGCGGATCGCCCTGCCGAGCGGCCTCGCGCTCGCGATCACCGAGCACGATGGCTGGGCCGTGATCGGCCAGGCCGCCCGTGACGACAGCCCTGCCCCGTCCGCCGGCGACCCGACGCCGCTCGTGACGAAGGTGGCCGCGGACTACACGCTCGGCATCGAGGCGTATCCGAGCCGGATGTCGGCCGAGGTGCTCCGGAAACTCGAGGCCGCGCTCGACCAGGCGGCCGCCGCGTCGGCGGCCCAGGGGCAGCCGATGGACCCGGCCGCCTTCAAGGCGGTGCTGCGGAGTCTCGGTCAGACCGAGTCGCTCGCGCTCGGCCTCGGCATCGACGACGCGGCCGGGGAGGTGTTCGTCGAAAACCGCTCCGTGGCGGTCCCCGGCTCGACGTCGGCCGCCGCGAGCGCGGCTGCGGCCACCGGCACGCTCACGGTCGGCATGCCCGCATCCGCCGCCGACGAGCCACCCGCGATCCGCGGCTACGTCGCCCAGTCGATTCCGGAGGCGGCCCGCGCGGAGTTCCTCGCGGCGCTCGACCAGACGCTGCCGCGCGACGCCGACGACCCGATCACCCGCACGGTCTCGCGACTGGTGCGCGACCTGCTCGCGGCGGCCCTCTCCGCGGGCGGCATCGATGCCGCGCTGGCGGTCGATACGACCGCGGCCACCAAGGAGCGTCCACTGCCGGCGGTCACCGCGGGCGTGCGCGTCCAGGACGGCGCCGCGCTCGAACGGCAGGTGAAGCAGGCGTTCGGCACGAACGCGGCGATCCCGGGCGTGAAGACGTCGTTCGACGTCGGCAAGGCGGGGGCCGCGACACTGCACCGCGTCTCCATCGATGTCGCCGACGACGCCCTGGCCGAGCGCATCGGCGACGCGCTCGATCTCACGCTCGCGGTGGCCCCGAACTACGCGCTCGTGCTCGCCGGCGGCGATGTCGGCCGAATCCGCCACCGTCGGCTGGCTCTGGATCGA